>CAYLLH010000020.1:0-3354 GCA_964384785.1 uncultured Thermoplasmatales archaeon
TTCTTCTTTAGTAAAGAATGACGTTGGATGATTATTTGGTCGGATTTTTGTAATGAATCCGTAGGTGTTTGGTTCATCACGTAGTTTTGCTCCACCACCCAAGCACCAGCCATCCTTCATAATTATCAACCCCAGCATCTACCAGCCCTCTTTCATATATCAACAATAGCAGCCGCCTGTAAAAACCTAACAGAAGAAAAAACAAAAAAACCAACAAACCCAAAAGAAAAGACACCACTTGCATCCACCTCAATAAAAACCATTATCAAACCCAGCAGCCAAACCCCACTTTTTTATCAAAGATGGCAGGTAAATCATATATGAAAGATGGCAGGTGAATCATATATCAACAACAGCAGGTAAACATTATGAAAAACAGCATTTGGATGTCATTTTTTTCTCAGCAAACCACCTATATAAAGAAGTTGTTAGATAATAATCATTGCTTTCAAAACCAGAAATCTGTTAATAAAAAACTTCTCAAATCAAAAAAAAAAATTAAAAAATCCAAAAAAAAAACAGTTTTTTTATCTGATTTCAAACTTTTTTTATTTCAGATATTATCAACTCTAAAGATTTTTCCTTGGAAGGAGGTTTTTCCATCAAACTTTCTAAATCTATGTTCCATCTCTTGCTTAAATCTCTGCATCTTTCAATAAATTCAAATTTATCAAACTGCATGTCATAATATTCCAGTTTTTTTTCAATCAAAGTTTTATCAAACCGGACGTTGTTTTCTAACAACCTAAAAAGATCATAGACATCTCTGACTTTATCTCTAGTCAAAACAGCACGGACCTTTTCCGCAGCAATTTCCGTTTTATCCATTATTTTAATCACATATGGAAGCACATCCTTGTAGACTGGATTTAACTCCACTACATCAGGTTTAAGTAAAACCTCTTCACGTCTACTAACCTCCAACCGAATAGAACAAAACCCACGGTTGTTTCTATACAACGGACCTTTTATCTTCAGTCTTAAACCTGCGGTTATATCCTTATCAGTAAAACTATCAACAGTTACAGGATAGTTATAAGATTCAACGGTTTTTACCACTGTGTCAGAAAAATTTTTCAGAGATATATTTTTCTTTTCAGTAAAATCTAAATCTTCACTGAATCGGGTTATCAAACCAGTTTTTTGTAAAGCAGTACCGCCTTTGAATACAAGATAATTACTCCATCTCCTTGAAAGCACCCCAAGAACTATATGCTGAAAGTAGTCTTTTTCTACATGACCAAGGGAAAAAGCTGTAGTGCCAACATATTTTTTTAGTTCTTCTCTGTTCATTTTACCCCTCTGTTATCGATAACATACCATTTAGAATCATACGATCCCCTTCTGGGAAAAGAGGGGACTAAAGGAATAAAAGTATCAGATAACTCTTGAAAGTCATCCGGATGACATCTAAAACCTTCTTGATCCAACAGATATCCTAAGCGTTTCATAACCACTTGTTTTTTAGATCTCTGTGCATATTCTACCAACCGATCTACATACACATCATCTTTTATAGCTTCAACTATTTCACCAATTGGAATATATTTATTAAACATTAATCCGTCAACGATTGCTTTTTCTTTCTCAGCTATAAAAGCTATTTTTCCATCTAGATACACTTTTTTGATTCCATATATCAAAGACCTCTGAGTTTTTACAAAACGAAGGGTGAATACTCCCTCTTCAAGAGAAATCCTTGTTTTTCGGCTTTTATTTGGATTTATAACATCTATGATTCTAGGTGACTGGGTAGTAGTTCCATAATGTTCGAAAGCCGCCCATAAAGACACATAGCAAGGAGGATAGACATTTGATGCGACGCTCAACACGTTTGTTGAAGGAAGACAGTAAAATCCTCTTTTCACCCGGACTAGTATCCCTTCTTTTGTTAGCCTGCTTAGTAAAACTCTAGCGCTTTCTATGTTTTTATCAAAAAAAGCTGCTATGTTGGATGGTGTAAAGACTGCCATACTTGAAGATTTTAGTTTTTTCACAATGTTTAGTTTGTTCATTTATTTAGATTATCAAAACAACAATATATATGTGTTTTGTTTTCATTAAGTTAACAAAAATGTTATTTAGATGAGATGTTTAACATAAATTTTTGTTTGGTTGCGGTTATCTTTCGTATATCAACAATAGCAGATAGCTTTACCGATCAATAGAAGAAAACCACTTAATCCATCTCCTAAGATACCAAACCAACCCACCTCAGTAAAAACCATTATGAAAGCCGGCAGTTCACTCCATATTTATTATCAACCTTGGCAGGTGAATCATATATTAAACTCAGCAGTTCGTATTTATCAACCCCGGCAGCTGTCTGCTATATTTCAAAAAAACACAAATAAACTAAAATATGAAGAGAATTTATGTCAGCTTGCAAAACTATTTAAATACCCATATGCAATATGAATAATGGTAATGAAACAATGAAAGACCTTGATATTAAACTTCCAGAAAGTTTAGAAAGTGAAAAACCTCGTATTAAAAAACGTATAGGTGAACTCATTGTTTTTGAGGAGAAACGTAAAAAACTTTTGAATTTTATTGATGAGATTATGAATGATGCAAAAAACCTTGATGATGAGGAACTTGTAAAACTAGGAAGAAAACTAAAAAAAGATAGATTTAAAAAACTGAACATATGAATTATAACAGGTTTTTTTGATGAAACTTGTAGTTGATACAAACATTCTTTTTTCCTTTTTTAACAGTAGGTCAACAGCCCGTGATCTTTCAACAAGATACAATCTAATTTTATATTCACCAGAGTTTGCATTAGAAGAATTGGATAAATACAAAAATGTAATAATGAAACGTTTTTTGCTTACAGAAATGCAATATGTTTTTATTATCAAGTTGCTGCAGACCGTTGTTAATTTTGTTAAAATAGATGAGTATGAAAAGTTTTTTTTGAAAGCTAAGAAAGTTTCACCTGATCCTGATGATATAGATTTTTTTGCTCTTTCTTTGAAGTTGAACTGTCAATTATGGTCAAATGATGCTGTTTAAAAAAAAACAGTCTTCAGTAGATGTTTTGTCTACCAAAGATCTGGTTGAAAAATTTGATTTATAAAATTTTTTCTTTATCAAAACCGGCAGCTGTCTGCTATATTTCAAAAAAACACAAATAATTTTCCTTGTTAAAAAAAACCTAATTGAATCTTATCTTTCAATTGAAGGTTACGCCTTTTTTTAATTGAGCACATCTTTTACCCGATTATTATATTAACCTGTTTTTATATTACAATTTGGTTTTAAATTTATTATGCTGTGCCCAACTTGCAACCAAAACAAATATGTCATCAAATCAGGTCTGAGACATACACAGAAAGGAATTATACAACG
>CAYLLH010000021.1:0-3060 GCA_964384785.1 uncultured Thermoplasmatales archaeon
ATATACCTCTATGCAATACCTGTATTATCAACAATTTTAAGTTATTTCCTTGTAGATCAAAAAATAACAATATATTTCATACTTGGAGGAATATTAGTTTTAGCTGGATTATACATAGTAAACACAAAAAAACAAAACAAAAAACTCAGACTTTTTAGAGAACAATAAAAAAAATTAAAAACCCATGACTAAATTCTTTTTAACAATATGACTGAAATACTATATATGAAAAACATAGAAGGAAACTACATAAAACAGTTTAATGCAAAGGTTACAAAAAACAAAAAAAATTACATCCTCCTTGATAAAACAGCTTTTTATCCTGAAGGAGGAGGTCAGCCATCAGACACAGGAAAAATCAAATGGGACACCAAAGAATCAAAAATTATAAAAGTAATCAAAAAAAGCGGAATCATAAAACACATAATAGATGGCGAAAAACCACCAGTTGGAACCGAAATAAAAGCAAAAATCGACTGGGAAAACAGATACAGCCTCATGCAAATGCACACAGCTCAACACATACTATCAGGAATAGTATACGATGAATATAACGCAAGAACTGTAGGAAACCAAATACATACAAAATATTCACGAGTAGACTTCAAACCAGCTAGATTCACACAAGAAGACCTTGAAAAAATAAAAAACAAATTCAATGAAATAGTACAAAAAAAACTACCCATACAGATATATGATGAAAAAAGAAAAAAACTCGAAGAAAAAGTCGATGAAAAAAGATGCAACCTAGATCTAATACCTAAATCAATAAACAACCTAAGAATCGTTGAAATAAAACAATTCGACATATGCCCCTGCGCGGGAACACATGTAAAAAACACATCAGAAATACCAAAAATAAAAGAAATCAAAAGAGAAACCAAAGGAAAAGATACAGATAGAATAATCTACTCGCTGGAATAAACCCTATTTTTCTATCAAAATCTCTAACTTATTAACCTCCTCAACGCCTTTCAAAGATTTCACCATTCCAACTATAGCGTTAGATATAATCTCCTCTGGAAACTCCGATAGAGGAATTTTTTTACCATCTACTTTTATTTCAACAGTCATAATTAATTTTTCACCTCCCAAAATGTTTTTTTATTAAACCTTTAACAAAAACTAAAACCTCTTCAGAATTTTTTTCAAAAGAAGCAATAGTATTAGATCTTTCTTCAATATCTCCAATCCTTATCTTAGAGGTATCCTCATCATTTACTCCTTCAATAAATACGATATCAATATCATTATTTGTTTTCATTATTTTATCAATAATCTGCTCAACTTTTTGTTTCTGTTTGAAAACAAAACTTGTCTCAGATCCTGTTGAAAAAACAACGAGTTCTGATCCAGCTTTGGCATGGTTAAAAGTATCTTTACCTTCTTGATCAATACTTATATTTTTATCAGTGATCTTAACAGAAGCAATTCTGTATTTATTCGAAAAATTTTTTATCAAATCAATAAGTATAGTTGTTTTTCCACTGTTTGAAGGCCCGTAGAAACCTAAAACAAAAGGTTTTTGATCCATTGTTTTCATCTTATAAAAATAAAACAAAAAAAGTTTTTGTTAAATATTTTTCGGAATAAAAACTGTAAAATATTTGAATAAAACAATACCATAAGTCTCTAAATATTTGTAAATATGAACATCATCATTAAACCCCCTGATTAATACTTTTAATCTAACGAAACCAGAAGGATATGCTCTATTAATTGTTTTAAAAACCCAGTTTTCTTTTATTTCTTTTTCAACAGACCAATTATATGGATCCTCATAAGCGCTTTCAAAAAAAAGTTTGTTTATAAAAACTGGTTCAATTTTAATATTTATAGAAAGATTAACTGTATCTAAATCATAGTTATCATTCAATATTTCAACAGAAAACTGACCAGGTTTTGTCAAAACTTGTCCTTTTATTCTGATTTCTAAATCCTCCTCATATGTTTGCGGATTTATCTCTGCCATTTTAACAAGACAACCCATTGTAAGTTTACAGACTTTTGAAAGATAACTAAAATTTACATTCTCTGATTTATCTTCAGAAGTATGATAAAAAGGATTCAATATTTGCTCCAAAAAATAACTAGCATCATATCCTTTTTCCACAAATGAGTGATGATCACTAAAAGTAACATGTGGGAGACTACGAATTTCCAAACCTATGTATTCCTTATATTCCTTAGAAATTTGCTGGCTAATATATTGCATCCATGAAGACTCTGGGTTGGCATAATGCCTTATCTTATTACCATCCTCTGAGGTAGATGCATATCCAACGCCATCAAGATTCAAAACACCGACAACATTTTTATTATCCTCTGAAATCTTATCAACATAATCCCTGCTACCTAGAAGTCCTTGTTCTTCACCAGAAAACAAAACAAACTTTATAGTTGAATTAAAAACATAATCACTTAGAATATCTGCAGCAGATAAAACAACTGAAACACCGGATCCATCATCATCGGCACCCGGTGAAACATCAACACTATCATAATGAGCACAAACAACAAAAACATTACTTTCGTTTTTTTCACCCTTAAGTGTCGCCTCAATATTTTTTCCAGAAAACTCTTCTGTTTCCCAGGGTATAAACTTAACATTCAAACCTGTTTCATTTAACTTGCAAAAAAGATAATCTCTTAACTCTTCCAGTTCTTGAGAACCCGTGGGATGAGGCCCGAAATTCTCGATTGCAACAATGTATTCCTCCAAAACAGATTCATTAACTTTTGAAAACAATTCAACTAAATCTATTTTTTCAGAACCATCATTTTCAAAGAAAATTTTTTTGACAATAGTTTCTGAACTCGAAATTGTTATCAAATTTGAACACAATAAAAAAACAGTTAGAAAACCAACAATTAACCTATATTTTTTTATTTTCATAAAAATATAAACCCTTTACCATTTATAGAAAATCAAATATATAAAAAATGGGGTCAAACAATTCTAAATAGCCTGTTGAAAAATTATAGTTTTAATCTACTTTTAAGATTTGATTTTTTAAAATGGAAAGTAGTTTTTTCTAAGTTTATATGAGATAACAGCAA
>CAYLLH010000022.1:0-3418 GCA_964384785.1 uncultured Thermoplasmatales archaeon
GAGACATCCTGTCTCGAAGGAGTCCGAGGGTTCAAATCCCTTCCCCTGCATATTTTTAGTACTTTCAACAGGAGAAAAAACAAAATTTTTAAAAAATCACTCCCCTGCACGCTTTCACCGGTGAAAAACCATATTTTTTCAAAGTTTAACTTGGCATCTGGTTTTTATAAAATAAAATCATGGTAAATCCATACCTCACCATTCCAAATTATTTTCAATAGGTTTAATCATCCAACGTTATTGGACAATTAAACTATGCAATAATTTAATCCAGGTTCCAGGTACGTAATGCTCTTGCTACCCAATTTCTTTCAGTTCAAATGTGTACCTAAGCCATTTAAAAAAAATACATTATAAGAAACTTCTATTAAGACAAAAAATCCATAATAAATTTCACAAACTTTACAAAACTACTACGAATTACTAAAAATGGAAAAATGAATCATTCAGAAAAAAACAGGGGGATAACCCTTCTTGAACAAATCTTCTTAATAAAAACAAAACAATCATCAATTTTTTCTATAATTTTAACTATTGAAAAAATTTTCAAACGTGTTTTTCCCACCATTCTTAGAAAACATCTAATGAAAACAATCTACAAAAACACTCTTTTAATGCTTCGGTTATTCAAACTCATCAATCAACTGTACATCACGGAATACTGCGTGACAGGAAAAGAAAAACATACACAAAAAAAGATATATTTACAATATTTTGGATTAAGAAGCATAACCCCCCACCTTGAACAAAAAATATTCAAAGAGAGACCACAGTATAAAAAAATTGGAACTGTTCCACTTTGGAACATAAAAAAGAAGATTCAAAATCATGATTCAAACATTGATGGTACAGTAATAAAAAGTGATTTATTTTACTCAAGTTACTTTAAAAAACATGAATGCATCATCCTTCCCGAATGGATATCAATGATTTTAGACGTTACAAAACCATTCGATGAACTGTATCGCCATTTTTCAAATAGTGCAAGAAGAGACTATAAAAAATTTTTAAAACAAGAATATCAGATAGAAATGATAACTAATCCTGAAACGTTAAGATATTTTTATTATAATATGTATCTTCCTTACATTCAGAAAACCTATGGTACATTAGCCATTTGCATTAACTATCCAACTATGAAATGGTTATTTGATTCAGGATACAAATTACTCTTTATAAAACACAAAAACCTATACGTATCAGGCATCATGTATACCATTGAAAAAAGGGCGTTAAAACCAAAATATATGGGCATCATACAAAATAAACGTTATTTATTACGGCAGGGATTAGGTGCTGCAATGTATCATGCTTCAATTAAAAAAGCAAAAGAATCCAATGTAGACATAGTTGATTTCGGAGGAACAAAACCTTTCGTACAAGACGGTGCGTTTACGTATAAGAAAAAATGGGGTTGCGCAATAGAAAAACCCGATACTCGAGAGTTTTATACTATCTATGCTCTAAAACCTACTGAAAATAAGAATACATTGAAAAAATTCCTACGTGATCAACCATGTATTCACCTCAAAAAAGATGGAACATATGAACCATTTTTAACAGACTAAAAAAACATCTTATTCAAGATAAACAAGAAGATGTTAAAATACTTGAAAATAACCATTTTTCCATCGTGAACACTTCGCACACACAGGAATCTTATCATATCTTTTATGATAAATATGATTTCGTAATTTTTGATATTGATCACTATTCCAAATGTCTTTAATTGATGATTCATATAGATTGCCTAACACAATTTTCTGATTCCAATCCTCCCTGCAAAAAAGCACATCCCCATTGCTTAAAATGAAAAATGAGGTGAACGGAAGAGGACAAAAAGGTAACATTTTTTTTATAACCTGTAATTTGAAGGTATCAACCAAGCTATAGGCTTCTTTAGGAGAAAAAAGCGTGTTATACGTGTTAAGATCACCGGATCTGTTTGTTAGATAATTAACTAATATTCCTCCTGTTTTATCCTGCCAATAGGATTTAAAATCGTTAAATTCACATATATTGTTTTTTTGCATGGTGAATTCTACCACAAGATGATTTGAATCAAACCTTGATTTTAAAATCAAATCAATGTTATCCAACACAGTTTTAAAATCTAACCCCCGTCTAATGGAATCATATGTATCCTTGGTGAACGCATCTACACTAATTGAAACAAAGACATCCGGTAACTGTTCTAATTCATGTATGTTTTCTTCGTTGAAGAGCGTTCCATTTGTCAGGAATCCGACTCGGATTTTTCTCTTAGTTTGCTTGTGAACATGCTTAATTTTATTGAAAAGATCCTTATCTAATAGTGGCTCATTTTGTAAATATAATAAAAGCATTGGAGCAAAAGGAGCCTCAGTTACTATCTCCGAAGTAATGTTGTCAAATAACTCTTCCGTCATTGGTTCAACTTTTTTATTCCTACGTTGCGAATTCGGACACATTGAACAGGATCCATTACAATCATTAATGGTTTGTATTTGAATAACAGGTGGAAAAGAAACTGATTTTTTTCTCAACAAGGACTTCCAAACATTACATACATGACGGGCATGATAGAAGAAAACAAATCGTGAGCCATATCGCATCATATTTACAGTCACCTACATGAATTGGGTTATAAAAAAAGTTTTTTCAAAATAAAAATTTCAGACACTCCAATTATAACAAACTATATCATCCACGCTCTTTTTTTGCATGTTGTCATAACTATCTATTGAAAGAAAAAAACCTGAAATGGTTTTGCAGCCATTCCATCAGCGAAAACTGAAAGAAACGATTCTTCGGCATGGTTACTTCCAGGGAAGTCCAGGCGCTTTCTAAATCATGTTCATCCTTAGTTTTCGCTTTCACCGTAAACGATGCCCGTTCAGACCAAGAATGAGACAACTCAATACTTGATCCAGACGAATATGGTCCCTGCCAACCTGAATCAGAACTATCACCCCAATCAACAAAAAGAAACACGTCATCATTATCAGGATCAGTTCCACTGATCCTATACGTGTATGTTTCACCGGTTTTTCCATTTGTAGTGCCCTGAATGGTCGGGCTTTCTGGTGGATTATTTTCTTCTCCAGGACCAAATGCGTAAAGATGCCCAAAGAAATCGGTACTATTTGCTTCAGAGGAGCCAATGTATACGATACCATTCGCGTCGATACATGGTGATGAATCTACCCAACCAGAATTAGATATTCGATGTCGCCATCGTAAGGTTCCATCAGGATTCACCGCAATGATATCACCACCATCTACCTCCCCAATATTTGTACCAACATAAATAATGCCATCTGCAGAAATCGCAGGAGACGACTGAAAAATATCTTGATCTTCTCCAAGATCAAATGTCCATTTCACGGTCCCATCTGGATTAATCGCATACAACTTTTCCCCTCCAACATAAATAGTG
>CAYLLH010000023.1:0-2183 GCA_964384785.1 uncultured Thermoplasmatales archaeon
GATTTTTATGGCTAAAAGAACAACTATCAGTCTTTCAGATACGGAGATTAAACAACTAAGAGAATTGGCTAAAAAGGAACATAGACCTATTAGCCGTCAAATCGTTTACATGATGCATTATTATTTAAAAAAAGAACAGGAAAAATAATTTATAGCTAACTTTCTTAAAAAATGATGTGCGTTATTTTTTTTATTCAAAAACGATCAGAATATCTATGTATTTAAAGTTATGCATAAAGTGATATATATTACATAAAGTTATATAACACTGCATAATTATTAAAAAAATATTTGTGTTAGCACATATGGGGGAAAAAATAAGTGATAAGCAGAACAACTATCAGTCTTTCAGATATAGAACTAAAACAACTCAAAGAATTAGCCAATAAAGAACGTCGACCTGTTAGCCGTCAAATCGTTTACATGATGGAGTTTTATATTAAACAAAAATGAACAGAGATTTCGAAAAAAACATAGAAGATAAAAAATTAAACAAAACGTATGAGTGGAATTTTACTTCCAAAACACAAGAAACAGAAGATTTAACCTCAGCGATAACTGAACTTATGGAGACATAGAATAAGGAAGTTGTGGATAAAAAGGTAAATGATGTGACAAAGGAAACACAAATAGAAAAACTGAGAAATAGTAATTACGGATCATAGCCATATAAGACATTATCAAGATCATCATCCCAATTGTTAAATTGTACTCGATCAGCCATCTCAGATATACCAGCAAGTGGAATTGTTCGAGCCGTCATTGCTCCTTCAAACTTTCCAATAAATCCCCATGATTCAGATTCATTATACCAATCAGCTGGCTCGGTATTTGCAGGTTTATCAGGAAAGCCATTGGTTGTTGAAGCATTTGGATAAAGCTCTGATTGTACATATGAAACATCCATGTTCAATCTCACCCAGGAAAGATTAGCAGTTTTAGTAAATCCATCATAAGCTTGTCTGATATGTGGTTTATCAGGAACGGATTGTACATGATCATAGGTAGCAAAGACAAGCATCACTTTTAAATCTGGAAGATTTTTGCCGATATCATCATAATTATGAACTGTGATACGATACGGCCATATTTTCTTAGTTTCATTAGGTGTTGCAACATCCTCTGGCCAGGGATCTTCAGTAAAAACATTATTATCCATAAGGGCTTGAGTTAAATTATATGAAAAATATCTTTTTCCCATCATATGCGGTCCGCGGTCATCTACAATAAAATCATTTCCCTGGGCATTTTCAAAGATGATTCTCCCATCAGAAAACTTGTTGTTTTGCACCCAGGAAACCGTTGAATAATTGAATGAAATGCTCTTTGGGCTGTATTTTTTGTGATCATAATACGGATTATGGATTGGGTTATGATCATCATCAAAATATCCTAATTCCAAGGCATACATCTCATCAGAGGTAGGATTCTCTCTACCTACAAAGTAATCAAGTGATTGAAGTAACTCTCCTTCATAGGCCATGACATTAGTTGCTACCACTCCAGCGTGGGATGAAGCAAATAATCCTAGGTTGTCATAGACTGCATTAATTTTGACTAAATCGTTGAGATATTCTCCGTTAACATTTGCTATTTCACCTGCAGCAAATCGGATTACATCTCTGAGTGCAGCAATACAGTTTGGTCCACCATAATCATAGACGCCTTCACTACTTATGTTTGTTTCTGGATCTGTTTTACCCGGCCATAGATAGCTTACTGAAATTGCACCTATATCTACAGGATTATAGACAAGATGAAACGGTACAAACTGATTGTCATATTTTTCTACAAACCACGTAGATGCCTGAACAACAATTGGTGCTTTTGTATCATAACGAGGTTTTTTTGGAACATCGATTCTTACTGCTATTTTTCCGTTTTCAACATTGTTGATATGGGTGACCATATACTCACCAGGTTCAGATAGTTCAGTTTCTCCAACTTGATCAGTTTTATTGTTATCGATACAATCACTAAAAAATATAAAAATAATAAGTAAAAAAACTATTATAATTACGACATATTTTTTCATCTTACACTACTTGCCTTAATTAACGAGTCTTATAAAATATTTCTGAAAAAAACCTGATAGATATAGCCTGTTGAAAAATTATAGTTTTAATCTACTTTTAAGATTTGATTTTTTAAAATGGAAAGTAGTTTTTTCTAAGTTTATATGA
>CAYLLH010000024.1:0-15118 GCA_964384785.1 uncultured Thermoplasmatales archaeon
TCTTGAATACAGAAAAATCAATGTTAACACTCTTTATAGTATGATTATTAGAAGCTATCCATTCCATAACTTGGGTAAAAAAGAGTTTGATAAAGTAATTGATCAGCTGCAAAAACAACGTGATATATGGTTTGATGAAAAAGAAAACATGGTTGGCAAACGACGTCGTTCACGTTTTTATTTCCTTGAAAATATTTCAATGATACCTGATGAAGAAACATATCTAGCAGTTGATATCAGCAGCCGTAAAAAAATAGGTAAACTTGATGAAAGCTTTGTTTTAAATAATGCTTTTGAAGGTGCTCGTTTTATTTTAAAAGGTCGTCCTTGGACTGTTGTAAAAATAGAGGACAACAAAGAAATACTTGTTTCACAGGCTAAAGAAATAGGTAATGTTCCCTCTTGGACTGGTGAAGATATACCTATTCCGTTTAGTGTAGCCATGGACGTTGGAACATTGAGAAGAAAAATAACAAAAAATGCTGGTGTTTCAAGTTATCCATGTGAAAAAAACGTTGTTGATCATCTAAGAAAACAGATTGATGAACAAAAAAACAAAGGTTTTGTTGTACCCGATGATAAAAAAATTACTATAGATGTTGAGGAAAAAACTGTTGTAATTAATGCTTGTTTTGGAACCAAAGTAAATGAAACACTTGGTCGTTTGATTTCTGCTATGCTTGCTCAAATGATCGGTGAAAGCGTAGGAATCAACAGTGATGCCTACAGGATAAACCTTGAACTTCCTGGAAGGATACCCGTGGATAAAATCATTGATATACTTTTTAAAACAAAAACAGAAGGTCTGTATTATCTACTCTCAACCGTTGTAAGAAATTCAACATACATCCGTTGGGAGCTTGTACATGTCGCTCGAAAATTTGGAGCAATTAGTAAAGATTTTGATTACAAACATGTTGGTTCCCGAAAACTTATAACCCTTTTTGAAAACAGTCTTATTTTTGATGAAGCAGTTGATAAAATAATCTGGGAAAGAATGGACATAGAAAACACAAAAAAAGTTTTAGAAATGATACAGAACCAAGAGATAAAAATCCATAAACAAGGTCTTTCACCGATTTCAACAGCAGGATTGGAAAGCATCCGAGGTCTTATGCTTCCTCAGGCTGCAACAAGATCAATTCTTATGGCTCTTAAGAGAAGAATTGAGGAGACAAAAATAACTTTGGTTTGTACTAACTGTGGTAATTCTTGGAGTAAAACAGTTGGAAGAACTGCTGAAAAACCAAAATGTAGTCGATGTGGAGCTATAAAAATCACAGTGTTAAGAAGATACAACAAAAATATGGCAAAGCTTCTTTCGAAAAAAAACCGTAATAAGGAGGAAAACAAGGAGGTTCGTCGTATGCATAAAAACGCAAGCTTGGTGTTAAGTTATGGCAGGTTTGCTGTTTTAACATTAATGGCCCGAGGCGTTGGTCCTGATACAGCTGCAAGAATACTTAGGCGTTACAATTTTTTAACTCTTAAAAAATCTGAAGAAAAAATGTTGAAACTATTAAAAGAAATACATAAAGCCGAGCTGCATTATGCCAAGACTCGTGGTTTTTGGGATAACACATAAAAACATATTATTGATTACTAAACATTATAATTTAGGGGTTTGGATGCAGATGGAACTAGATTTAGAAGAAATACTTGAAAAAATTCCTTCTATTGAAAAAATATTTGGTGGAATCTGGATATTGAGTTGGATTATGGCAATTTGGTTCTATCATATACAGTTTTTTTTAACAGGTGTTTTTTGTTTATTTTTGGTTTTTTTACTTATGGGTTATTTTGAGAAAAAAGAAAAATCTGAGGAAACACGACCGCCTGTTTCTTTTAAAATGGATCCTGTTTCACGTTCTCTTAAAGTTCAGAAGATTTATGAACAAGGATTAAAATGGGATGAAAACGAGATTTGCTCTGGAAGCTGCAGGCTTCCATCTGGTGAAATAAAAGAAGGTGATGTTTTAAAAGACTGCAAGGGAAATGTAGCGCTTCGTCATGTACCAAGTAATACGTTGATGGGAGGTTTTGATTTCAGTAAAACAAAAAAATAAAAATTTTTTTGAGTTTTATAAGAAATTTTAAAAACAGTTAAAAGTATTTTGTTTAGGAAAAAAGCTAAATGTTGCATAACAAAAGCTTTAGAATTAGGGATGCGGATTGGTCGAATTTAAGAATCATGAGTTGATTAGTCGTTTATTACAAACAACTATTGAGGTTATAGGAAGACGTACCTCTGAGAATTATGCAGCTATGGCAGTAGATAATGTTTTAAGTGATCTTACAAAAAAATATGTTTTTTTGAAAAATATTGAGATTAAAAACACTCAGTTTATCGAGTCTATTGATGCAGTTGATGTGAAAAATAGTTTTAATGATATCAAATCAGAGGATGTTGCACGTGCTTCTTCTGATTTTATTAATATTATCACTGATAGCATTGGTGAACATGCTGGGTTTTTTTTTATTCGCGAAGTTAAAGAAAATCTTCCTTTTGAATATGAAAAAAAATTCAAAAACTTGGGTGTGGATTTTGATGTACTACAAATGGATTTTATTTTAAGAAAAAGTAGTAAATATGATTTTGATATTGAAAACTCTGAGATTCTTAGATATGTTTTCTCGGTTCTTTTTGATGTTCTTAGTATGGAAAAGACTCAGCGTTTTGCCTTTGAATCTATTGATGATATAGTGGGTAGGTTTAGTACTCGTTTTGATGTTTTGAATTATGTAACAGTAAATGATGTTAATGCTCGTGGTACTTTTGATATTGTTTCTGTTGATGATTCTGTTAATTCTTATGATTCTGAGGAGATTGGTAATGTTATTCAGAAGATTCTTCAAGAGGTTAACAATGTTTTGAATGCTGGTGAAGTTTTGGATTTTGTTGAAAAATTTAGAAGTAGAGTGGGTTCTGATTATGCTTTTAAACTGGATCAGATTGGTGTGAATATTAAAGCTATTAAGATGGGCAGGAATCTTATTGTGAAACGTGTTATAAAGAGTTTGATTGATGTTTTAAGTGAGTCTACTGCTGAGAGTTATGCAGTTATGAGTATTGATAAAATTCTTAGTTCTGTTGGTAAGGATCATGAAGGTTTGAATTATATTAAGATAGATAATGATCGTTATTCTGAAGGAATTGATGCAGTGTTTGTTTCTGAGTCTCTTGATGATCTTGGTTCTGTTGAGATTGGCAGGAGTCTTCAGAAGCTTATAGAGAAAGTTGTTGATTTTCTAGGCGAGGAGGCAGGTAGGAATTTTGTTGAACGTTTTAAGAAGCGTTTAGGTAGAGCTTATGTTCTTCGTATTGAAGAGATGGGTGTTAATCTTCATATGATTAATTTGCGTCAGAATTTATCTTTCTAAAAAAATATTTTTTCGTTTTAAGTCGATAAATAAAACGTCAATTTTATATAGGTATTGTTTTCTTCCCTGTGTCTGTGAAAATTCATGAAAAACATTGGGATTGTTAGTTATGGAGCAAACATACCCCGTACCCGTATTAAAGTAGAAGAAATAGCTAAGGTATGGGGTAAAGACGGAGAAAGAATAAGCAAAGGACTTGGACTCAAAGAAAAATCAGTACCATCAATAGATCAAGACACAGCAACAATAAGTGTTGAAGCAGCAAGAGCTGCATTAAAAAGATGTAACATAAACCCGCAAGATATTGGAGCGATTTACATTGGAAGTGAATCACATCCATATGCTGTAAAACCAACAGGAACCATAGTCGGAGAAGCCATTGGTGCAACACCAGATCTAATGGTAGCTGATTACGAGTTTGCCTGCAAAGCAGGAACAGCTGGAATGCAAAACTGTACAGCACTAGTCAAAGCAGAAATGATAAACTATGGAATGGCCATTGGTGCAGATACAGCACAAGCCGCTCCAGGTGATGCTTTGGAGTTTTCAGCATCCGCTGGTGGAGCAGCAATGCTTATCGGAAAAAAAGATGTTATAGCAACAATAAATGATACGCTTTCTTTTACCACAGATACACCAGATTTTTGGAGAAGAGAAGGCATGAAATATCCTTCACATGGTGGAAGATTCACAGGTCAACCCGCTTATTTTAAACACGTGGTAAGTGCATCTAAAAAACTTATGGAAAAAGTTGGAACCAAACCAGATGACTATGATTATGCAGTATTTCATCAACCAAATGGAAAATTCCCAGTAAATGCATCAAAAATACTAGGTTTCACCGGCGATCAAATAAAACAAGGCCTTGTAGTAACATATGTAGGAAACACATACTCCGGTGCTAGCATGCTTGGTCTAGCATCAGTATTTGATGTAGCCAAACCAGGAGAAAGAATCTTTCTAACAAGTTATGGTTCAGGAGCAGGAAGCGACAGCTTTGACATAACAGTAACTGATAACATTAAAAAACTAAAAAGAAAAAATGCACCAAGTGTAAAAGAACTCATTGACAACAAAGAATACATAAACTATGGACAATACGCGAAAATAACTGATTTATTGTATTGGGAGTGAAAAAAAATATGAGAGATGTAGCCGTAATAGGAGTCGGAATGACCAAGTTCGGAGAACTATGGGATCTTTCATTCCGACAGTTAATAGCTGAAGCAGGATCAAAAGCAATACTTGACACAACTGTTGAAGGAAAAGATATTGATGCCATGTATGTTGGATCTATGAGCAGTGGCCGTTTTATCGGTCAGGAACATGTCGGAGCGCTAGTTGCTGATGCATCAGGTTTTTCACATATAAATATTCCAAGTACACGTGTAGAAGGAGCATGTGCATCAAGTGGCCTTGCACTTCGTGAAGGATTTTTATCAGTTGCATCCGGACATTGCGATGTAGTAGTTGTCGGCGGTATAGAAAAAATGAATGATGTCGGCGGTGGATCAGCAACAGAAACACTTGCCACAGCAGCAGATCAAGAATGGGAAGCATTCTTCGGTGCAACATTTCCAGGATTATACGCTATGATAGCTAAAAGACATATGCACAAATATGGTACAACAAAAAAACAACTCGCTCAGGTTGCTGTTAAAAACCATAAAAATGGAACATTAAACCCGAATGCACAGTATCAAAAAGAAATAAGTCTTGAAACAGCGATGAATGCAACACCTGTAGCTGAACCATTAGGACTTATGGATTGTTCACCTGTTACTGATGGAGCTGCAGCAGTAGTTTTGTGTGCCGCTGAAAGAGCTAAAGATTTCAACAGCCAACCAGTTAAAATAATAGGTTCAGGTCAAGCATCAGACACACTCGCACTCCAAGGTAGAAGAAGCATTACAACTTTGGATGCAACTGTTAAAGCTGGTGAAAAAGCATATAAACATGCAAATATCAAACCTAAAGATGTAGATTTTGCTGAAGTCCATGATTGTTTCACCATAGCAGAGATTTGTGCAATTGAAGACCTTGGTTTTGTTAAAAAAGGAGAAGGTGGAAAAGCAATAGATAACAAAATAACCACATCAGATGGAAGCTTACCAGTAAACATAAGCGGTGGTCTTAAATCAAAAGGACATCCAGTAGGCGCAACCGGTGTTGCTCAAATAGCTGAAGTAACAGAACAACTACGTGGAAACACTGGAAAAAGACAACTAAAAAATGTAAACATTGGTTTAGCTCATAACGTTGGCGGTTCAGGTGCAACCTGTGTTGTACATATTTTGGAGGCGATGTAAAAAATGAAAACAAATGTAGCAAGATTCTGGAGAGAAATACCACAAAGATATAATCTTATAGGAAACAAATGTGGAAGCTGCAGTAAAGTGTATTTTCCACCAAAACAATCCTGTCCGGAATGCCGTCGTAAAAGTATAGGAAAAATGGAAAACATTAAACTTAGTGGGAAAGGAGAAATCGTAACATACACTATTATTCATGTTGGACCGGATAACTTTGAAGAACAAGTACCATATCCAGTTGCAATAATAGAACTAGAAGAAGGACCACGTCTTACCGCTCAAATAGTAGATTGTGATATAAAAGATGTTAAAATCGGTATGAAAGTAGAAAGTACATTCCGACGTATACAAGAAGACGGAAGCACAGGAGCCTTGTACTATGGTTATAAATTTAAACCATTGAGGTAGAAATAGTTTGAATATAAAAAACGTTTTAGCAGAAAAAATCGCAGGGGAAATAACTCTAAGCCCTGAACCAGGTCTAACTATTCGTAAATGGCGAAATATTTTTAATATAAGCCAGACAGATCTTGCAAAAAACCTGGAATTATCACCAAGTGTAATAAGTGATTACGAAAGCGGACGGAGGAAATCACCAGGTATTCAAACTGTTAAAAAAATAATTCAATCACTCATAGATATCGATGAAAAACGCGGTGGAAAAACACTCCACCGTTACGACTCCCTTGTTCAAACACATGAAGGAATCATAGACATAATGGAATATCCTTTCACAGTTTCTGCTGAAGAATTTATAAAAAAAATAAATGGAAATATTGTAACCTCTAACAAAAAAGGTTTAAACAAAAACATAAAAGGATTCACGCTTGTTGATAGTGTTCAAACCATCAAAAACATTGATGCCAAAGATTACATCCGGCTTTTCGGTTGGAGTACTGAAAGAGCAGTTATTTTCACAGGTATAACCTATGGACGTAGTCCAATGATCGCAGTTAGAGTACACCCAGTTAAACCCTCAATGATTGTATATCATAAACCTGGCGCAGTTGATCCTCTTGCAGTAAAACTAGCTGAACAGGAAAAAATACCACTAGTTACTACAAGTATACCAATGGATGAACTTTCTAAAAAACTTAGAAGAATGGGAGAAAAACAAAAATAATGGATTTAAAAGGACTCTGTAGTATATGTGGAAGACCAGATGCAATGTTTACATGCAGTCTATGCGGAAGACTGGTCTGTAACAGCTGCTATGATAGTTGTAATAGGGTATGTAGTAACTGTAATGCTAAAAGATAAAAAAAAAATGGTTTTTTTTCTTTTTTTTAATGTTTAGATTTTATAGAAAATTATTTCATCATAACTTGTTCCAACAGTGAAACTATCTTTATCTTTTGAAAAAAATAGACGTGTACAATTTGTGTATCCTTCATAGTCAACACATAATTTGTTGTTATTTACTTCATAGTTGTACCAGTAGTTTATTTCATACATTTCATAATCTTCAAATTCTTCTGGTAATTCACCCATAAATTTTAGGGAGTTATTATTGTAGAATATCCAAGTATATTTAATTTTTAGTCCACTATCTGATAATTCTCCTTTCCAAGATCCTATAAGATCAGTTTTTTTGAAAGTAGGATAAGTTTTTTGTTCATCCTGATTTTCTTCTTCGTTATCATTCTGATTGTTTGGTGTATCATCTGAATTGTTAGTTGTGTTTTTATTATCATCAATGTTGTCATCAGAGGATTCATCAATTGAATTAGTATTATTTTTGTTATCATCTTTAGTATCATTTGTGTTTTTTCCTTCAAATGCATCATCTATTAACTGAGATTTATCATCTTTTTTGACACCACTTACACTATTATCATTGTTAAAAAGATTTATATCTGTAAACATAAAAACAGCTAAAATTGCACCGATTAATATTATAACTACTGCCAGTACAGAGATAATTTTTAAATTAGAATTATTAGCTAAAGATGTTGTTTTATTTTTTGAAATTGATTTATGAGATTGTTTTTTGTTTTGATAAGAGTGACTTGTAACAGAATTTTGAGAAGTTTGTTGTTCAAAATCATTTTTTGATTCTGATTCATAGGTTTTATATCCGCAGTTAGCACAGAATTTTGAGTCTTCATTTATTTGGCTTCCACATTTAATGCAGTATTTTACCGTTTTTATTCACCCTGAAAATATAAATATATGATATTATATAAAAATCTTTTTAAGAAAAAATAAAAAAAGAAAATATTTGGTTTTATGTTGTTGTTATTTGTAATTTATAGGTTGGAATAGTATTGTAATCTTCTACTTTAATGTAGTACGTCCCTGCTTCAAGTTCTTTTTCTATTTTAGACCATTTCGTTCTGTTATTATTTTTTGTTGCATAATAAACATCAAAACTATTTTAAAGGATTTCCACAGTTGGTACAAAACTTTGAACTTCCTGTAATTTTTGTTCCACATTTTGGACAAAACTTTGAACCAGAAGATTGAGCTGGTTTTTGATCTTGTGTTTGTTGTTGCGGAGGGGGTGAAGTCTGCTGTTGTCTTTGCTGTTGGGGGGGTTGTTGATATGTATTCTGTGGAGGAGCCTGTTGATATGCTCCAGCGTATTGCTGTTGATATCTCATTCGGTTTTGTCTAGACAAAGAGCCCATAAAAGCAATTGACGCAGGAACAACTTTTATCGTATAAATAATTGATATTATTAAAAGAATAATAGACATTATAAGAGGGATGTAATTAAAACTAAAAACATAATCAACGTTTTTTCCAGCCTCATCTGAAAGAGTTCCAACATTACCAATAAACCATACATGGCCTATTAATGATAAAATCCCAAAAATCAGTATTGCTATACCTGTAAGGAAAAAGATGTGCCCAAATAGTTGATATTTTTGACCCATCTTATAAATGCCTATACCAATAATAATTATTATACCAAATAGAATCGTCAACCAGAAGGATAAACCAATAAGACCAAGATTGTTTTTTAAACCAATAGTTGCATCAATAGTTTTTGAATCCGTGTTTGAATCTTCCTCAGATTCACCTGATTGAATTAGCATACCCTCATAATACCACTGTGTCTTATCAATTCCTTTAGCAGAAATAGAAGTCCAAGGCAATAAGGGCATAAAGATTAATGCAATAATACTAACAAGGACCATGATAAGAGTAAATTTTCTAACCTGATCTGCAAAAGGATCATTCATTTTTTATCACCTCCTTTAAAAAAATACATCTGAGGAAAACCCGATCCACTTCCACCTGAAAAACCAAGTGAAAGATTTTGATCCTTTAACATTTTTAAAACTAATACAAAAAATATCAAACCAAAAATAAGCATTATATAACCTGCTGGAAAAAGATAACTGTCTTTTGTCTCATTTAAAGCATTATAAATATTGAAACCTACACTTCTCATACCCGCTATCATCACCCAAAGACTTGGAATAACAGCCATAGCTGCAATTATCAACCCAACAAGTGAGAACCAAGCATATTTAGCCTGCATGCTGGCACCTATAACACCCCATATAATCGATATGATCCCTAAAATCATCAAAAAAACTAAACCTATATCAGCCATACCTGGAGTTCCATAAAAATATCCACCATAATCTTCTGAGCCGAACATTTTTTGATCATCACTATTTTCAAAATCATGACCAAAATAATCATCCTTAAAAGATTTATCATCGGTATAACCCCATGGAGCCGCAAAAGAAATTATTAAACCAACTATCGCAAGGATTGTTATTACTAACCCAATTTTTGCAAGAGTACTCTGGCTGAATAATTGACCAATAGGAGGACCCATCGGCCTTGGAGACCCATATTGCGGATTATATTGATTTGGTTGCTGAGGATAATTTGGTTGTTGATAGTTTGGATTCTGCCCATATTGTTGAGTATTATATACCATAAGTTTTTTCTACCTCCCCTTAAAACTCTGTTCTGGTTAATATGAAATTGTTTAAAACCATTTCTATTTTTAAAAAACATTTTACATTTTGATAATGGATTTAATTCAAGTTTTATTAAATAACAACGATTTTAATATATTTTATTTAAACCGATGGTTTTAAAAAGAAAACAATAAATACACCGTGAGAAAATAGTTAAAAAAATTTTTAAATTATGGAGGCTTAAAAAAAATATGGCTGTTAAAAGATGTTTGAAATGTGGCGCTGAAATACCTGAAGAAGCACAATTCTGCCCGAGTTGTGGAGCACCCAAAGGAACAGATGCAATTAGAGAAGAAGCGATGCAACCTTCATCTGCACCACAACCTCAACAACAAACACCACCTCCGCCTCAACAGCAGAGGTACCAATACCAACAACCTCAAAGGAGTGGAGATCCTTTACAAGATTTAGCTAAAACATTATTTTCTAGAAAGATGATAATTATCGCTATTTCACTTGGTCTTCTTTTTGTGTTCATCGGAGGGACCATTAGTACATTCACAGATGACCCAACTGAACCTTGGGAAGATAGAATTGTTTCAAGAGCAGGATCCACCATTCAGACTTTAGGAATTATTGGTGTATCATTGATGCTTATATCTGGTGGTTTAGCTAACACTAAGTTTGACAAATATACTAGATTTGGTATGATACTTGGTGGCGCAATTATACTTGCGTGGTAAAAAAATTTTTTAATTTTTTTTTTATTTTTCTTTTAAAAAAATATCAATTTCTCTTAGTTTTTTATTACCATTTTGTAAATAGCTTTTAATGTTTTTTCTTCGGTTTAATGAATATATTGTTATTGGAATAATTGTTAATCCAAAGATAAAAATCATGGTTAATGTTAACTGTAAGTTGGAATATAATTTTTGTTTGTTTTTTATTGTGTTTTTTTCTATTTTTGTTTCGTTTGTAGCATTAGATGTTGAGTTTGTATAGATTAGTGAGTAATCAGAGTGGTTTTTATCTAAAAAGTAGATTTTTTGGTTTTGTCTAAAAATGTTGTATTGTGGAATGGTAGTGTTATCTGATCTTTTTATTGTAAGGTTTGTAATATTTGGGCAGAAATCTTTTATTTTTATGTAATCAGTTAATGATTGATTTTGTGTTATACTGAAATCAATTCTGTAGGTTTTATTTTCTATTTTTATGTTTTGTATAAGATCTGCTTCTCTATATTTTAAGAGTGTTATAAAGTCTTCTTTTGTTTTCCATAGGAATAGTTTTTCCATTGAGTTATTTATTGATATTAGAAATGTTGATTCTGGATAGTTAATGATTTGTTCAACTGTTAGTAGTTGATTTGGATCATTGATTTCGTTTAAGTTGTATGCATAAAAGTTTTCAGCGAGTGTTATGTTAAATGTTTTTTCTATTTCTTTTTTTATTTTTTCTTCTATGTTTAATGTTATTGTTTTTGAAAGTTTGGTTTTTACTCCTTGTTCGTCTTCAACTGTTAGATTTACTTGGTATTCACCATAATCATCATATGTGTGAGTTGTGTTTTTTTGAGTGCTTGTAGTTCCGTCTCCGAATTCCCAGAGATAGGATATTATTGATCCATCTGCATCTGTTGAGTTTTCTGTGAAGTTTACTTTTTTGTTTGAAATATTGTATGTGTAGTTGAATTCTGGTTGAGGTATATTGTTTAGTATTTTAATTTCTAGATATGGTTTAGTTTGGTTTTCTTTTGATGTGAAAATAAATTCTGGTATGTCGAAATGACCCCAATGATCATTAGTGGTTATCATCCATCCATTGTGGTTTATTGTTTCGTTGTTTATTTTTTTTATTTCATCTGTTAGATTTAAGGTCATCCAAGTTTTTGGGTTATTATCAATGGTTTGATTTAATAATGGACTGGATTGATAATTTGGTTTTTGAACCCATGTGGTGTTGTTTTCATTCCAATTATTTGTTATTCGGTATAGTGTTAGTTTGTTATGGGTTTCATTATAAAATATGGTTTTTGAGAGATAGAGATTTAAGGTGGCAGATAAAATACTTGAATTTTCTGGTATTGTGGAGATGTTGAATTTTGTTAATGCATCCCATCCCCAACCAGAGGTGTTGGCAAAACCATAGTTGTCTCTTATTTTTAATAATGTTTCATCTCCAAAGTTTGTTGTGTTTTGTTGTTCTGAAATATAGGTGTCATCTGTTGGATAGAATTTTTTTGTGAGGGTTTCTGTTTCAGCTTTTATCGGGCTGGTAGCTAAAGCTAAAACAAGAATAGTTGAAAACAATGACAGTAAACATACTGTTTTTTTCTTCCTCATCGTTTCTATCCTTCCACCTTACAATCCATTTTCTGCTATGTTTTACCATGTCACTGTTTTCAAAGTTAAGATATATAAAACAAACGTGTCAGAATAACAAAATGGAAAAAAAGGGCCCGGCCCGGGATTTGAACCCGGCACAGAGGATCCACAGTCCCATATGTTACCAAGCTACACCAACCAGGCCATTAAAAACAAATATTTTTTTGTTTTGAGGGCAATAACTGAAGAAATATTTAAAATATATGCTTAACCAACATTTTTTTAAAATAAATATTTTAATCTCGACAAACTAAAATAACAGATTAAGAATGTACCTTCCTTTAAACAACGCAGGGGTAGCCAAGCATGGCCAACGGCGCAAGGTTCAGGGCCTTGTCCTGCAGAGGTTCAAGGGTTCAAATCCCTTCCCCTGCATAAATTTTATTACAGAAAATTATAAGTTTAAACAATTGTTTTATCTTGTTAATAGGATGGGAAAAAATTGTGGAGGATATAACCCCTACTCAAAATAAAAGATTGAGATATTTTAAACACGAAATGATTAAAGTTGATTGTAATAAAGTAAGTTTCAATCAATTAATACGGAAACTTGATGATAATTTTCCTAAATACCAGATATTTTCTTATAAATGTGAAAAACCTAAATTTAGATTTGATTTTCCTAATAGATTTTTTAAAAGTGATTTAAATAATGCAAATATGTTTATTTTGAAAGATAAAGAAAATATCTTAATTGAGGGATTTTTATATGGTTCTAAGAAAAAATTTGTACTACATGTATTTATTGAACCTTTCGATTTAGATAAGATTAAAATTCTTGCTAGAGTTCTAAGCGATTTTGATATAAAATTACCCACTCGTATCTTTTATGATAAAAAACATAAAAAAAAATATATTTTTTCATTTCGTATAGTATCAATAATTTTAATTATATTAGGAGTAAGTATTTTTTTGGATTTGGTTTACGCCTTAAATTTCATTTTCATTTTAGTAGGTATGTTAATCACACTAATTGTATTACTAATAAACCTAGTAATTACTCTTACTGTAAAGAAAAAGGATTTTGATAAAAAAATATTTAATAAGTAATATGTTCAAAAAGTTATAGTATCAACAAATGTATTTGTAAAAATAGATTGATTCTTATAATTTTGTTCTATTTTACACTTATTGTCAGCCATCATAAATCAGGGTAAAACACCGGTGTTTTGAAGTTCAAATCCCTTCCCCTGCATCTTTTTATATTAAATAGTTTATAGAAATATTTTTCCTATTGAATGATAAAAATCGTAATTATCCTTCTTTAAATGACTTTTTCATACGTATTTGTAAAATAATATTTTGTTAGTTATGAGGATATAGCATAATATGTAATAAACTAACCTGGTATGTTTAATCCTTTATAGAGCATTTATATAGTAAGATGCACTTTTGCAATTGGATTATAGATAAACATAGTCAGATGAAACTAAAAGAGGGAAAAACTATGATAGCAGAAGAAAAAAAAGATGAAAATGTAATATATGTTGGTAACAAACCACCGATGAGCTATGTACTTGCGGTTGTAACACAATTTAATACTGGTGATTCAGATGAGGTTATTATAAAAGCCAGAGGTAGAGCTATAAGTAGAGCAGTTGATACTGCAGAGATTTCCAGGAACAGATTTATCAAAGATGCGAAACTAAAAGATATAAAGATTGATACTGAAAGTCTCACTAATGAAGAAGGACGTACTTCTAATGTATCTTCTATCGAAATTACCTTAAAAATTAAAGAGAAGAGTAAATAGTTATAGCAGAATACTTACTATCTAAATCCTGTTTTTTTTATTTTTTTATAGTATTGCTTTTTCAAGGCTTGTTTCTAAGATGTTTACATTTAAAAAGTTACAGATGGGATTGATTTTTGTCATTAAACTGGTGTTCGAATCCATTCCCCTAAACTAATTTTTGCTAAAAGCTTAATTCTTCAGTTTCAGCGGCCCATACCGTTTGAAGCGTTTTTTTGCTCCTAAATATTTGATAAACTCAATACCGCCTGCAGCAAATAGCCGCATCATGTTGAACCGTTGTTTTATACCTTTGTTTGACGCAAGTAATTTAGTAACGATTCGAAGATTATTGATCTGTGACAGGTTTTGTTGACCATCTAATTGGAAATCCTGTAGATCTACATTAAAATTAATTGTACTTTCATTCAGTTCGCCTTGAATAACTTGAATATGCTCCACGGTATCTTTTGTGGTTTTAAAAATCCAACTTGTAGGCGGCGTCCCATTATTTTTTACGGTGAATTGTATTGTTTGAGCACCAAGTAATCTTAAAAATCTGGACATCTCTATGATATTATGCATTCCTACTGTTTCAGTGTATCTTTTAATTACAGGATTTGGTGATGCTTCTAGAAACTCTTGAGCATGCTGACTAAAATTATCCTCTTGAAGTTGAGAGCCGGCATCAACTGAAAATGTTAGTTCAGCTAATCTATCAGCGATGAATTTTGTTAAGGGTGTTTTAGTCTTGTATTTTCTCTTACGTATTCGTTCTTTTTCGATGAAAGTATCTATTGTCCAGAATTTTGCCATACATATTGATGCTAGCTCTTCCGTTCGTTTGCTTGACAGATGTTTGGTTTTGAATACGGAATGCATTTCATCAAATTTATTCCAGTCGGTTTCAAAGATTAAACCCTGTGAGTTTAACTCGTCATAAAATTTTGTTCCTGGATATGGTGTAGCAATACCATACGCTGAACTTGTAAGCCCGATTTTTTTAGCATATTCAGGGAATTTTAATATTTCATCTTCAGTCTGTTCGGGTAAACCAATAACAAATGTTCCCCCTGCAGATCCACCCCATTTTCTAATATTATTAGCTGCTTTAACGTGAACATCGGTTTTTAAACCTTTAGAAGTTGAATTAATATCTTTCATATTAGGACTTTCAATACCCATTTCAAAGCCCTCTATTCCTACCGCAATCATTTTTCGTACAATCTCAGGATGTTTCGCTATCGAGTCAGGTCGTACTTTTACGCCAAATCTTATATCTAAGTTATATTCAGAGAGTATGTCGCAAAATTGTTCAACAAGTTCAGGGTTCCCCATAAAATGTGGATCTGTAACTTCTATGCTAAGAGGTTTTTCATTATGAAATTTAACTATTTCAAAAATTTCGTCCATAACATTTTCTGG
>CAYLLH010000025.1:0-7107 GCA_964384785.1 uncultured Thermoplasmatales archaeon
AGAAAAAAAACTTCGCTATCAAAGTAGTTATTTTTGGGAGGAACGCAACAAATGGTTTTCAGATATATGGACTGATTTAAAAGGAACAAATCAGAACATGATTAACAATGAAACAAGACAACGTTCAGCAGCGTTTCCTTTTGATCTTTCTTATCGTTTGATAAACATGTTCTCAATTCAACAAGATACAGTTCTTGATCCTTTTTGGGGCACGGGTACAACTACCCTTGCAGCTATAGCCTCATCTAGAAATTCTATAGGTGTTGAAATAGACGAAAAACTTGTTGAAAACTTTAAAAAAAGTTTAAAAAATGTTAGTAAAATCACTTATGAAAAAAACCAACAAAGATTAAATAATCATATAATTTTTCTAAAACAAAAAGATAAACCTTTGAAACATAAATCATTAAATTATGATTTCCCTGTAACTACAGGTCAGGAAAGAAATATTTTGTTTTATGATGTTAAAAACATATCTGAAGAAAAAAAAGATTTTTTTGTTGCAAATCATAAAAAACATAGTTTTCAAAGACAAAAAGAAATCAAAGATTTCATCTCTTAAACTTCTAAAATTTTTTTAACAACTTTGTCGATGTTTAGTATTTTTTCTGTTTCATATTCATAATATATGTAGAATACCGTTTTGTTATATTTTTGGTTTGATTTTTTGTTGAATTCTTTTATTGTTTTTCTAGTTTTCTTATATGATATTGGTTTTACTTGTATTCCACAAACTGTTTTGTTTTTATGTTTGATTTCTAGATCAACTCTAAGAGTATCATCTATGTAATCATTTGATTCAATTATATTATATTTATTTGTTAGTTTATTTGTAAGTATCTGTTTTACTTTTTCTTCCATACATTGACCTTTCATTGATTGTACAATAAAAAGATCATATTCCCATTTTATACATTGTTTTAAACTATGTTTTTTTTGTTTCCAGTATTTTTGTTGAGCAAGATATAGTTTTTTTCCGAAATCCTCTATTGTTCCTTTGCTTATGATTCCGCATTTGCATTTTGTTTGACTGTGTTTTTTTATTAGAAAGTATAGTTCTTCATGGGATTTTGGTTTATGTTTACGTATCAGACTCATTACAGGTACTGAGTTTTCTGGTGCACCTATCCCAGTTTTTCCATTTAACCAGTTAAGATCCTCGCCGGTATCAGTTTTCATAGGTTCATCTCAAAGTTAAGGTTTATAAAAAAATTAATGGGGTTTTTTTATACATTTTTTTCCCCAAAAAAAACTAAAAAAATTAAAAAAAAATTGGTTTTTTTTAATCCTTTTATTCTATTTTTTATTTCTTTTTTAAGTATGGAAGACCTGTTCTTTTGTTTACACCAACAGTGTAGTTATTAGGCTTGTCGCATGGTTCTCCACTTTTTGGGTCTCTCTTACTAAAGAAATAAATTGTTTGGTTTTTTCCACCTTTTAATTGGACGTCCCTTTTATACAAAGTCCATCCATCATGTGTATATGCCATAAATTCTTTTTACCTCCTTAAGCAACAGAATACATATCTTTGGATTTAAAACTTTCCTTATTTTCTCCAATAAAAACAGGTATGAATGATTAGTTTTGTTCTTTCAGATATTTTTTTACTAGTTCTATAGCACAATATTTACCACACATGGAACATGTTTCAGTATCCTCAGTAGGAAGTCTTTGTTCACGTATTTTTTTTGCTTTTTCTGGATCTATACATAGTTTCAGCATTGTATCCCAGTCTAGGTTTTCACGTGCTTGGCTGAATTTATGATCCACATCAACATCTATTCCTCTGGCTAAATCTGCTGCATGAGCCGCGATCCTGGTAGCGATTACACCCTGACGGACATCATCTACATTTGGAAGCGAAAGATGTTCAGCTGGTGTCAGATAACACAAAAAATCTGCACCATAGTAACCTGCAAGTGTTCCACCGATTCCGCCAACGAAATGATCATAACCCGGTGCTATATCTGTTACTAACGGACCAAGTACAAAATATGGTGCCTCATGTGTAGTTTTTTTCATAACTTCAATGTTGGATTGTATATCATTAAGGGGCATATGACCTGGTCCTTCAACCATGGTTTGTACAC
The DNA here is from genome assembly GCA_964384785.1 of uncultured Thermoplasmatales archaeon. Lineage (GTDB taxonomy): Archaea > Thermoplasmatota > E2 > DHVEG-1 > DHVEG-1 > JAZKSG01. The sequence goes on from CAYLLH010000025.1 coordinate 2,091, forward strand.
CAAAATCCCGGGCTTTTTCTACTAGTTCACCAATTATAAGCATTTCCTGGAATTTTGCTCGATCATTTGAATCAGAAAGAGCTCCTGATCGCATTCCATCTCCAAGGCTAAGGGTGACATCATATTTTTTAGCAAGTTCCAAAAGATAATCAAAATTTTTGTATAACGGGTTCTCCTGGTTGTTATGTAGAATCCATGCCATGTGAAATGCTCCACCGCGGGATACCATGGGAATAAGTCTTTTTTGGTTTTTAAGTCGTTCAACACTAACACGGGTTACACCAACATGAACAACAGCAAAATCTACTCCTTGTTTAGCTTGATGCTCAAAAGTATTAAACATGTCATCCTCGGTCATATCAACAATAGCACCATGTTTACTAATTGCATCAATCCCTGCTTGATATATAGGTACTGTTCCAAATGGTAGATCAACAGTTTCTAGAAGTTTTTCACGGAGTTTGTCAAGATCTTTACCTGTGGAAAGATCCATAAGAGCATGAGCTCCAGCGTTTACTGATACTTTTGCTTTTTTGATTTCTTCATCAAAATCACAATGTTCACGAGAGGTTCCAATATTTGCGTTTACTTTGACTCTAAGTCCTTTGCCAATACCCAAAGCTTTAGGTGAATGAATCTGGTTAAAAGGAATAACTATTTTTCCAGAAGCTACTCTTCGACGGATTTTTTCTTTATCTATTTTTTCAAAATCAGCAACTTGTTGTATTTCTTTTGTTATGTTTCCTTTTTGTGCCTCTGAAATTTGTGTCATAAAATAAATATACTCCTATCAAACAGGATGCATTTATTCCACAAAGAATCCCCCTATATAAATCATTCCAATAGATAATAAAATTTTGTAAAAGGGAAGAAGGAAGGCTGGTTTCTTAGGAGGGATGGGATGCACTCTAAAAAATATACTACCAGCCCGATTCCTTCTAATCCATTGTATTACGGGGTTTTTTAAATGCTTTTTTCGCAGTTGAATGTGCAAATATGTATGTAGTTAAGCCTTTGTATTTATTTTTTTAAGCAATATTCCAATAAATTTTTATGCTGTAAAACCTTATATTAGTACGGGATGGTATTATGCCTAGTTCAACCATAACTGTTAGATTTGATGATGAGCTTTATCATAAGGTTAAAAACCATGAGATGAACACTAGTGAGCTGATAAGAACTAGTGTTAGACGTTTTTTAAAGGATCTTGAGGAAAAAGAACATCAGAATAACACGTTTTCGTACAATGAAAGACAACCAGTGCAACAGGTAAAACAACCCGTTTTACGGCAGGAAACACCTGTATATAGTAGTGTTCCCGATACTGGTTTTGATGCTTCTTTTATGAGAAAAAACGATGAATCTGAGGAGATAAGTCCTCTAATTGAGGAGTTGACTGATAAAATTGATCAACTTGATGACGAAATCAATGTTTTAATGGATAAATATCAGAAGATAAAAGAAAAACAATAAAATATTGGTTTTTTTAGACGCTGGGGAGGAGATTTGAACTCCTGTGGTGTAAAACACCAGTGGTTTTCGAGACCACCGCCGTAGGCCGGACTTGGCTACCCCAGCAACAGATAAGGATTTTTTTGTGAAAAGTTTAATGAAACACTTTTTTATATGGGTATCGATTTCCTGTGAAAATAAAAATTACCCTTAGTCGCTCGAATGAAACAAAAACAGTTACGTTAGAACATGGTAACAATGCCTCTGATTTACTTAAAAAGTTAGATATTAAACCTGATTCAGCGATTATAATGATCAACAATACACCAATACCTGTGGATTCAGATCTAAAAGATGGTCAGCATTTAACTTTGATGGAGATTTCATCAAGTGGATAAAAAAAAATATTTTTTTGCTCCTGTAGTGTAGTCCGGCTAATCATCAAGCCCTCTCGAGGCTTAGACCCGGGTTCGAATCCCGGCGGGAGCATTAAGTTTTTTTATTCTAAGGGTACATAGGTTTTTAGTTTTTTGATATCTGGATTTATTTTTCCTTCCCTTATGAGTGTGAAGTTTACATCTATTATTTTTGGTTTTTCAAGAAGGTAATCATTGTATGCCACTCTTAGTGAATCATAGTATCTACGTGCTGTTTTATGATCTGGTGCTGAAAACATTATCAGCCAGTCGTATTCTCCGTTTACATATAGTACGTTTATTAGTCTTATTTTTTGTTTACTTGGTTCTTTTTTGATGTTTCTGTTTATTATTAGACTTGATAGTTTTTCATCCATGGGTTTCATTTTTATTAAAATTAGGTAGACTACATGGTTTCTTTCTGATTCATTGGTTATAGCTGTGTATCCCCATATCTTGTTTGTATCTTCTAGTTGTTTTCGATGTCTCCATATTTTTTGTCGGTATGTGTTGAGTTTTTTTGCTATTTCCCGGTCTGTTCTTTTTGGGTTTTTTAGAAGTTCTTGTATGATTCTATCGGAGATATTATTTTCATTTGTAACTTCATTACTATTTTTTTTGTTCATTTGTTACTTAATAATGTGACTTAAGTATTTATATGTCTCGCTATAAAACAATGTTAGTGAGGTCGTTAAGATGGTAAAGCATTCAGATATCGATTTTGAAAAGATAATGATATATCCAAAAAATTATGATAGAAAAACAAGAGAAAAACTCTCTAAGCAGCTAAAAAAACTTGGTATAAGATTTGAATACGAACAATATGCCTAAAAAAATAATCTATAAATTTTTTTTGATGTGAATTTATTCCATGGTTGAAAATACTGTAGGCAGAGATATACCAAACGGTGTTAACGGCGAAAAATTAATTCCTTTTAAAGGTGCTTTTAAACATTATCCTAAAGATATCAAAGTCTCTAAAAAGATCACAGGTTTTGCATCCCCCGATAAAAAAAATAAAGCCGTTAAGAGTATTGATCAATCCCTGTCAAAAATTGGATTATCAGATGGAAAGACAGTTAGTTTTCATCATCATTTTAGAAATGGTGATTTTTTGATGAATATGATCCTAAAGAATGCTTTAAAAAAAGATATTAAAAATTTAACCTTAGCTCCATCTTCTACTTTTCCATGTCAAGAAGAAATATTGTTAAAAGCAATTAAAAACGATACTGTAACATATGTCGAAGGAGGATCATTTCGAAATTATCTAGGCAAAGCTGTTTCTAAAGGATTATTTGATAGAGTTGTTAAAATACGCAGCCATGGTGGTCGAGCTAGAGCCATTGTTTCTGGTGATTTCAAGATTGATATTGACTGCGTGGGTGCTTCATCTTCTGATTTTGGTGGAAACTGTAATGGTCTTTTCGGACCTTCTGCCTGTGGATGTATTCAGTACAGTGTTCCATCCTCCGAATATGCAGAAAAAACTCTTGTTGTAACCGATAATCTTGTTGAGTATCCTTGCGTCCCAAATGAAATATGCGAACAGAATGTTGATGTTGTATCAGTAGTAAACAAAATTGGTGATCCTGAAAAAATTGTTAGCGGAACATTAAAAATTACTGAAAATTATGAAAGGCTAAAAATCGCTAAAAACGCTGTTAGACTCTCTTATGAAGCAGGTTATATTCATGATGGTTGTTCTTTTCAGGCAGGTGCTGGAAGTATCTCACTTGCTTTTACAAAGTTTTTAGGTCAACTTTTAGAAAAAAAAGACCTAACGGCTTCATGGGCTATGGGTGGAACCACAAGTTATCTAGTTGACATTCTTAAGAAAAAACATGTTAAAAAAATATTAACAGGTCAACCTTTTGATTTAGCAAGCATTAATTCTTTACAAGAAGACCGGAATCATCAACTTATGGGCGTTAAGCAATATGCTAATATTTTTGGAAAAGGATGTGCTGTTAACAATTTAGACATGGTGGTTTTAGGTGCCACTGAGATTGACACAGATTTTAATGTTAACACTGTCACTTATTCAAATGGTCAAATAGCTCAACCTATAGGCGGTCATCAAGATACAGCCGCAGGAGCAAAACTTACAATTGTGACTGCCCCTCTTACAAGAAAAAACAATCCAATAATAGTTGACAAAGTTACTACAGTTACAACACCTGGTGAAACAATTGATGCAGTGGTTACAGAGAAAGGAATAGCAGTAAATCCTAGAAGAGATGATTTAGTTGAAAAACTTAAAAACAAAAATTCTCCTCTCATGGATATAACTGATTTAAAAAATATGGCTTATAAAAAAGCAGGTGTAAAACAAAAAATTCAGCCTAAATGGGGAGACAGAATAGTAGCATTAATTGAATACAGAGATGGAACAATTTTAGATATAATAAGAGATATCAAAAATTAATATAATCTATTATCCATATCTCTTTTTTGAGTGAGAACAAGTTGATAGATTTAGAAATAAAAAATAGTCTACTTGAGAAGTTAAAACAAATCAAGGAAATAGAAAGTTTTAATGTTGTTATGCTTCCTGATTTTTTTGTTGATCATTTTGTAACTATTGATTCTTATGAATCCGGTTTGGAAAATATTAAAAAAATCTATGATCAGGGTGGAGGAAATATACCTAAGTATCCTCATGTTATTCAACAAGGCGGAAATGCTGCCAATACTGCTTTAGGTCTTTCAAGACTTGGTGTTAATGTTGATTTAATATGCAAAACTAATAAACTTGGTGGTTTTCTTCTAAAAAAGTTTTTAGGAACATATGGTGTTAATCTGGATGGTGTTAAAACAGATGGAGAACTTTCTTCAACTGTTGCTTTAGAGTTTGGACAGGATCATGTTAATGTCATGCTTAATGACCCTGGTTCTTTAGCTGATTTTAGTTTTGATACTCTTGATGAAAAAGATCTTGAAAAAATTTCTAAATCTGATATTGTAGGAGTTGTGAACTGGAGTCAGAATAAGGTTGGTACAGAACTTGCTGAAAAAGTTTTTAGTTTTGCTAAAAAAAATAATGTAAAAACTTTTTTTGACAGCGGCGATCCGGCACATAGAAAAGAAGATATTTCTGAGTTGTTAGAGAAGGTTGTTTTTAGTGAAAAATTGGATGTTTTTAGTCT
>CAYLLH010000026.1:0-4471 GCA_964384785.1 uncultured Thermoplasmatales archaeon
CATTATACCACTTTTGTGTTTCATATATTTTTTGATAAATAATATCTGTTGTACTTCTTTTTCGATACAATCCATTATGGTAGGACTAAATATTTTTGAAAAAAAAGATTTATTGTCTATTATAATTTTAGCAAATTTTATTTTTAGGTTTATCCGTAATTTATTTTTTAGTTTTTGTTTTATTTTAAAAATATTTGGAAAAAATTGTTGTTCTGTAATCTGTTCTTTAGTTATGAGCTCAGTTATTTTTTCAACGTTTAATTTTTCATCATTACTATCCAAATGCTTATCAAGAATTTTAAAAAATTCTTTCGTTTGTTCTCGATAGTATTCTTGATCATGAAGGAGTAGATTTATTTCCTTAAATAATTCTTTTTCATTAAATGCATTAACTGCGACTTTGTTTGGTAAAGGTTGATCAAATTTTTCATTGACAAATGGCCGGTATGATAGGCATGGTGTGTTTAGATACAAACTTTCTATAGCACTTGTGCAGCTGTTTTGTATGACTAGAGATGATGCTTTTATCCAAGATGTTAATGTATCTTCAAAAACGACGTGAACATTTTTATTTTTTTGCGCTAAGTTTTCCCATATGTCATGACCCTCTGAAGGATGTGGTCGAATGATGATATTATGATTTGGATATTTTTTTGATATTTTTTTTATCACGTTCTGAAAGGACTCAAAAATATTATTTATATGAATTAAACGTTGGTATCGTTCTTTTTCATCTTTTTCTGAAGATATGAATCCTTGTCTTTTTGCTTTATCAAGAGTATATAATAATCTTTTTTCTTTTTCTTTAGGAGCTCCCATATGATTCACAGAAGAAAAATTTGAAACTATTAGGAAGAAGGGGTGATATTTTTTTGATATTTTTTTTACAGTTTTTTTTTCAAACAAGTTAAATCTTTCCTTAAGAAGATCAAATCGAGGATTGCCAGTTATAACGATTTTTTTTGAATCCTTTGGATATTTTTCTTTAACAATAGAGTATTGTTCCTTGCCGTTACATAAAAATTTATCTACCAGTTTAAAATTTTTTTCAGGTACTCGTTTAAGATAGATATTTTTATCAAAATACACAAGACCTTCTTCATCCAAACAATAATATATAAAACCATTTTTTTTAATAAGATTAATAAGTTTACCTCTAGAGGGCAACCACATATTTCTATCAATGTAAACTCCTTTTGGAAAATCAGCAATTACGCTTTTTATATTCGTAGAGAAAAAAAGTATGACACCAAATCCATGTTTCACTAGATAATAGCTGAGAAGTACTTTCGAATGAAACTCCCTTGCTTTTGTTTCAATGTTTATAATAACCCATTTTTTCCTCATAGGAGTATAGACAACTATAAACGTTATTAAACTTTTTTCATTATATCGTGTTTTTTAATCAGGTTGCCAAGATGATGGAAGTTCACGAACTCATATTCCAAAAGATATGGGACTGAGATTTAAAACAAATATAGATCTGAAAGAATTAATAAAGAATACTGAAAAACAAGAAACAACATATGATCTAGCATACTATTTTAACCCGGATTGGAAAAAAAATTATAATCGTTTTTTAGAAGAAAAAGTAGGTATTGCATGAGTTGGATACTTGTTTTGGTTTATATTCTCACTTTTAGTAAGATATTGTTTTTTAAAGGAATAGTACATCATAAAAACTGTACTTTTTTTCAACAATGTTTTTTAGTATGTATCTGTTACAGGCCATTAAAGTTTGGTTTGCTGAGATGATTTAGAATGAATATGATTGATGATAAGGTAATTCTTGTAACGGGTGGCACTGGTTCGTTTGGTAATCAGTTTGCTGAAACAATTCTTAATAAGCATGATCCTGAGTCTGTGAGGATTTTTTCTCGTGGTGAAAAACTTCAATATGATATGAGACAAAAGTTTAATGATGACCGTTTGCGTTTTTTTATTGGTGATGTTCGTGATCGTAATCGTTTGTACCGGGCGATGAAGGGTGTTGATATTGTAGTTCATGCTGCAGCATTAAAGCAGGTTCCTGCTTGTGAGTATAATCCTATTGAAGCTATTCGCACAAATGTTGATGGAGCTGTTAACGTGATTGATGCTGCACTTGATAATCAAGTTGAAAAAGTGATGGCGATTAGTACGGATAAAGCAGTTCATCCGGTTAATTTGTATGGTGCAACTAAGATGACTGCTGAGAAATTGTTTGTTCAGGCTAATTCGTATGCTGGAAAACAAGATTCAAAGTTTAGTTGTGTTCGTTATGGTAACGTTATTGGTAGCAGGGGTAGTGTTATTCCTCTTTTTTTAAAACAAAAAATACAGGGTGTTCTTACTATTACACATCCTGATATGACCCGGTTTTGGTTAACATTAGAGCAGGGTGTAAATTTTGTAATTAATTGTACTAATAAAATGAAGGGTGGAGAAATTTTTATTCCAAAGATATCAAGTATGAAAATAATGGATCTAGCTGAAGCAATTGCTCCAGATGCAAAGAAAAAAATTATTGGTATTCGTCCTGGTGAAAAGATTCATGAGGTCTTGATGACTTGTGATGAATCAAGACACAGTAAAGAATTTGATGATAATTTTGTTATTGAACCAGAACACTCTTTTTGGAATGAAAATAATTTAAATGGCGGTAAAAAAGTTGCTGATGGTTTTACGTATTCTAGTGATAATAATAGTGAATGGTTAACTCAGAATGAACTAAAAAAGATTATTGAAAAATTATGATTTATAGTAAATTATCACGGAAAAAGTATTCGCGGGATGACGGTTGGCTAGCTGAGCTTGTATCATCAGCTCATGATGATGTCCCTTTTACTGATATTCATTCTTATCTAGTTGTTATAAAACCAGATAGTTTTAGAGCGATGCATTATCATAGAACAAAAAAGGAATGGTTAGCCTTGACTTCAGGAAAGATTAAGATTGTTTTAGAAGATATTAAAACAAAAAAACAAGAAAGTATTGTATTAGATGAAAATTCAGAAAATTTTAGTATGATTTATGTTCCCCCAATGATTGGTCATGTGGTAAAAAACATTGGGAGAAAAAATGCTAGCTTAGTTGTTTTTTCAAAAACATCTGAGATTCCTGATGATACTATCAATTATGATATGGAGGTCTAATTTTTGAATAAATTTATCCCTTATGGAAAGCATTGGATCAATCAAGAAGATATAGATTCTGTTGTTTCTGTTTTAAAAAGTGATTATCTTACCACTGGACCAATGGTTGAGGAGTTTGAAAAAGCGTTTGCTAATTATGTTGGGTCTAAATATGCTGTAGCTGTTTCTAGTGGGACTGCTGCACTTCATACCGCAGCGTTTGCAACAGGTATTTCTAAGGGAGATGAAGTGATTACAACACCTATGACGTTTGCAGCTTCATCTAATTGTGTTTTATATCAAGGTGGCAAACCGGTTTTTGCTGATATTGATAAAAAAACATATAATATTGATCCAAATGAAATTGAGAAAAAGATTACAAAAAAAACCAAAGCAATTATCCCAGTTGATTACACGGGGCAACCCTGTGAGTTGGATGAAATTAATGAGATTGCTGAAAAACATGATTTAACTGTTATTGAAGATGCATCTCATGCAGTTGGTGCTAAATATAACGGGAAAAAGATTGGGATTATTTCTGATTTATCTATTTTTAGTTTTCATCCTGTAAAACATATGACCACAGGTGAAGGCGGGATGATAACTACTGATTCAAAAAAGATGTATGAAAAAATGATATTATTTCGGAATCATGGTATTACAAAAGAAAAAGAAGATTTTACATCTAAAAGTGATGGTGGTTGGTATTATGAACAACAAGTTTTAGGTTTTAATTACCGGATAACTGATCTTCAATGTGCTCTTGGTTTGAGCCAGTTAAAGAAAATTGATGATTTTATTAATCGCCGTAGAGAGATTGTGAAAAGGTATAATGAGGCTTTTGAAAATATCGATGAAATCATCACTCCATTTTATCCAGATTATGTTAATCCTTCATGGCATTTATATGTTATTCAATTAAATTTGGAAAAACTTTCAGTTAATCGAAAAAAAGTTTTTAATGAATTGCGCAATAGTAATTTGGGTGTTCAAGTGCATTATATTCCGGTTTATTTTCATCCATATTATCGGAAACTTGGTTATAAGAGAGAGTTATGTCCTAATGCGGAGTGGTTGTACGATCGGATTATTTCTCTACCGTTATATCCTAAGATGACAGATAACGATGTTGATTTTGTCATTGAAAAAGTTAAAAATGTAATTAGAAAATATTCAATTAACTGAGGGGAAATTATGACTAACGTTGTTTGTATTATTCAAGCTCGGATGGGGTCGACTAGACTTCCAGGAAAAGTAATGAAAAAAATCAAAGGAAAAAGTGTTTTATTTTATGTCGTTGAACGGGTGAAAAAATCCAGGTTAATTGATCAAATCGTTATTGCAACGACGACAAATAA
>CAYLLH010000027.1:0-6334 GCA_964384785.1 uncultured Thermoplasmatales archaeon
TTTCAACAAACCTTTTTAACTATTTTTTTGTTACCCTTTATTCCGATAAGTCGTTTTATGGGCGGGTAACAAAGCGGCTATGTGGGGGACTGCAGATCCTCATACGGGGGTTCAAATCCCTCCCCGCCCTCTAAAAAATTTAACTTTGTATTTCAAGTGGGGTAGGTATTTTTTGTCAGAAGAGATCACAGATAAAGTTGTCAAAACATCAATAATTTTTATTCTAATATTTATATTTTTAGTACTGTTTACAAATCTTGTTTTAGCAGATTCAAATCCAAAAATATTGATCAATGAAGTAATGTATGATCCAGAAGAAAATGATAACTACCATGAATGGATTGAACTTTATAATCCCTGTAGCCAAATAATGAATCTCTCGGGTTGGTCAATAACTGATAATACCTATCAAGATTTTTTAGAGCCAAATAATGATCAAGGAACACATGATATGTTAGTTCCACCCAAAAATTATGCAATAATTACTGATCAAGGAACAAAAATTTTTGAAAAATACAATTTTTCAGATCAAACAATTTGTTTTTATGTAGATGACAAGAGCATTGGAAACGGTTTAGGTAATACAAAAGACAAAATAATACTAAAAAACGAAAAAAACAAGGTTATCAACTGCGTTGAATGGGGGTATGATTATGCAGATGTCCCGGGAAGCCCTTCAAATTTAACACCTGAGGGTTTCACATTAGCTAGATCCTCATTTATAGACAACAATGATTCATCCAAAGATTTCAAGACGAGTATTCCAACACCAGGATACGAAAATGTTAATTATCAAAATACAAAAACTGAAATAGTTTTATCTTCAGAATATATTCCAAAAATAACCGAAGGAAATGATTTCAGTCTACCTTTTGCTTTTAAAATAAAATTATCAGGTTTTCAACCAAATAAAGAATATTCGATCAAATCATTTATTGTTGGAAATAAAACAAATATTTACCCGGCTTCACAAACATGGAACAAAAACACATGGAAATATTCAAATTATTACACACAAAATATTTTAACAGATGACGAGGGAAACTCGTCTTTTTGGACTATTCTAAGATTCAATAAAAATTACAAAGAATACAAAGCAGTTATCAGGCATAACCAAAACTGCTTTTTATCTATAAAAATTAAGGATGATGAATCAGTTGTAAAAACTATTTCTAAAAAACTTTTCCTATTGGAAATGGAAAAAACCACTGATTCAGAGCTGCAAGGAGGTTTTATAACTGGGAAACTAAATCATCTAAATGATAAAATAATTGTTGTAGAAGACAACGATCAAACAATTAATAGTATCTATTTTACAGAGGATAACAAAATAGATGAAGGATTTATTTCACAAAATGGGTACTATAAAACATATTCTCGGGTGGGAGAAAACCAAAAAATAAAGTTTTATGACAAAAATTTTAATTTTCTGCATAAAATCGAGGATGTATCTGTTAAACAAGGAATTAATGATTTACAACTTTTTTTTGAGGAAACATTTTTTGAAATATATGACAATCAACAAATAGAAATCCAGACATTGATTCAAAACAATGGAGATTTTGATGACCTTGTTTCTCTTAAAATTGTTGATAAACCTTCTGATTGGAATGTTTTTTTAGAAAAAGAAAATGTTTTTTTGAACACTGGTGATTCTAAAAATGTTTTATTATATGTTCAACCAAATCAAGAAAACAAAATTTTTAATGGTGAAATAAAAATTCAGGCGATTTCGCAGAATGATCCTGGTTTAAAAGTTGAAAACAGTGTTTCTTGCAAAATTATGATTTCTGATTTGAATGTAAAACAAATCAAAATTTATGATGAAAATGGAAACGAAAGAAATGTTTTTGGTTGCGGAGAAACTATTAAGTTTAAAAGTTTTGTTAGAAACCTTGGGACTCTTCAAGCAGATGATGTCAATGTTTCTTTTTATTTAGATAATATAAATAATGATTTTTTGATTGGAAAAAGATTTTATGATTCTATAGGTAAGTATCAAAAGTATCCTAGTGTTTGGTGGGATACGACTAGTTTTAAACCTGGAAAGTATGAGCTGATTTGTGTTGTTGATGAGGAAAAAATTGTTGAGGAGATTGATGAAAACAATAACCAGTTTTCTGTTTTTGTAACTCTTTTTGATACTTCACCTTCTGTTTTTCAGTCTAGGCTTGTTATTTCTGAGTTGTATTATCATTCTCATCCTAACCTAAAAAATGAATATATTTGTATATATAATCCATTTAATCAAACCATAGATATATCTGGTTTTTACATTACAGATGAACCCTTCAAAAACCATGGAAGTCAAAACAAAATAATCTTTCCAGAAAATACGTTTATAGAGCCATATGAAAAACTTGTTGTTACAGAAAACGCAGAAACCTTTATCTTTGAGACAAATCTAAAACCTGATTTTGAATATAACCAGGATACTAGAACTGATATTCCTCAGATGAATACATCTAAAAAAATGGTTTTTAGTAACAATGGTGAAAACATAGCATTAAAAAACAGTTACAATCACACCATTGATTTTATAACCTATGGATCAACTGAATATTTTACAGATTTTTGGAATGGAACAAGTATACCCTATTCTGGTAAAGGTGTTGTTTTAAAAAGAAATTTTAACAAGAAACAACCTGTTGATACAAACACAAAATCTGACTGGTTGAGCTTAAGAGTTTTTAAAATCGGTCAGAGTAATTTTTTAACACAAAAATTTTGTTTCAATGGAACCATTCAAACTTTTGTATCACCGGATAACAGTTATAATACAATTATTGGTTTGATACAAAAAGCAAAAAAATCCATATATATAAACATGTATGAATTTACAAATCATTATCTATGTGAACAACTAATAAAAGCTTTGAAAAGAAACATATCAGTATTTTTATTCTGCGAAGGAAAACCAGTTGGTGGAATCACAAAAGAACAAAAATATCTGCTAAAACAAATAAACGATCACGGTGGAAAAATACATTTCATAACAAGTGATTCTAATCTGAACATATACAAAAGATACAGATTCAACCATGCAAAATATGTAATAATTGACAACAACACACTGGTTTTAGAAAGCTGCAATTGGGCTTTAACAGGCATTCCCAAAAATGATGACATTGGAAACAGAGAATGGGGCATAATAATCTACAACAGAACCGTTTCAAACTATTTTTTAAAAGTACTTGAAGAGGATTCAAATATACAACGCCATGATATAAAATCCTTCCAGGAATTAAACATAACAATCAACGAAAACTATGTACTAAATTATTCTTCTTTTCAAGGTTTATATGAACCCGTATTTGTTTCAAATAAAATAAATGGATCATTTACAATAAAACCTGTTTTATCCCCAGATAACAGTATAGAAACTATAATTGATTTAATTGAATCTGCAGAAAAAAATATCTACATTCAACAACTCTACATTTACAAAAACTGGGAAAATCAAATAAATCCAATAGTTCAAAAACTTGTGGAAAAAGCAAAACAGGGAGTTAAAATTAAAATAATTCTAAACTACAACCCAGTCTACATTGATACAAATAATAAATCAATTTTAACAAAACAATACCTGGAAGAAAATGGGATAAAAGTAAAATTATTCTACACAAACTGGTCATACTTTACAAATATACATAATAAAGCCGTCATCGTTGATAACCAATCTGTTTTAATAAGTAGTATAAACTGGAATGAAAACTCTTTTACAAACAACCGAGAAACAGGAGCAATAATTGAAAACAACGAAACTGCAAAATATTACTCGGAAATATTTCTATACGACTGGAATCTAAAACCAGAATACAAAAATAAAACAAAAACAAAATACATTTTTTACAATGAAAAAGACTCCTCAAATCTAAATGCTTTAAATATTGAAGAAAATGATAACACTATTTATATCGTGGTTTTATTTACCCTTACCTTCGTTTTGATTGCGATGGATTGGAGAAAAAGAAAATGGCGTTAGTGTTATTCGAAATACACACAGTTTCAATCATTGCTATAGCTATAATGGCTGGATCTCTCATACTTGCTTATCTAAAAAAATGGATGATGACCTATACGTTGATGATAGCAAATTTTGTAATTTTTTTAATTACACTGTTTAACTATAATACCATCATAGGAGAACTCGGTTTCAGACCAATTTTTCTTAGTTTTGAATATCTTCCGAATGTTTACACCTTATTTTCTTCTATGTTTCTTCATGCCGATTTCTTACATATATTCTTTAATATGTTTGTGTTTTTCTTTATAGGTATAGGTTTTGAACAAAGAATCGGATGGAAAAAATTCATAATTATTTATTTGTTCACAGGTGTTTTCGCTGCAATATTCCATGCAGTTGTTACACCATTTGTGTATCCCGAGATTTTTAACCCATTGACTCCTCTCGTTGGGGCATCTGGAGCAATTTTTGGAATAATGGGTGCTTTTGCTTTTTCATATCCAAATGACAAAGTAGTGATGCCTATACCAATGTTTATTCTGATGATGTTAAGAGTTCGTGTAATAATCGCAGTACTTATTTTTATAGGATTAGAAACTGTTTATACTTTTATGTCAGGTGGTCTTGACAACACTGCACATTTCGCCCATTTTGGAGGACTCATAGGTGGCATGATTATAGCATCAATTCTTATTCGGAATAAAACCCATGATAAAAAAGGACAAACAATCTACTATGATCAATCACAAATAAACATTCCAGAAAACATAGAGTATTCAAACTTGGAAGAACTTGCAACGACACCTGAACTCAAAAAAACATTTGAAAAAATAAAAAATGAAAATCTTCCTGAGGTTAGAAAAATATGGATAGATCACTTTCTTGAGAAAGCACATTGTCCCAAATGTGGAAGTAAACTCAAAGATAAAAACCGGAAAATAATCTGTGAAAACTGTGATTTTAAAACGAAATACTAAAGATTATCAAAAAATATAAGTATTTTTAACTGTTCTATTTGTATTGTTTTGATGGGATGAAAAAAGAATCAAGAAATTTTTTGATAGTACTAATAATTGGAATGATTTTTTCTTTACTTGCTGGTTATTTATTTCAAAATTATTTTAGTCTAAAATATTGGGGCACTGATCTAACATGGGATCTTTTAACAATTGGTTTTTCACTCATGATTTTTTATAATTCCCTAATTTGGTCATATATGAATTTGCAGGAGAAAAACAATAATAAAAGAATAATTATAAACACTTTTTTAATAGTCTATATCCTTCTTTTATACATACAACTAATGAACTTTTTATATTGGAGTGTACGCGTTAATCCATTTTTTTTAAAGTATTATTTGGAAGATTACATGTCTGTGCAATTAGTCGGTCTAATTCCATTGTTTGTTTTTTTGATTTGGTTTTATCTAAAAAGAAGGAACAGCAAGCCCCGCGAGTTCTCCAAATAAGATAAGGCTTGATATAACATATCCAAGTATTGCTCCACTACAAAGTAGCGGTAGTCCTGCTTGCGGGTTTCCTTTTAAAACAAATGTCATAAGTGCTGTAAAACCAACGAGTGTTCCAGCCATAACAGACAGGGCGATTGGTAGTCCATTTGGTATGTTGACATAACATGCTATAACAAGGATTCCTGGCATAACTATGTCTCCAAGCCCTAGGAAGAATGCATCTCTTTCTTCTTTGTCCTCTATTTTTTGCTTCAAACTCTTAGTTTCTTTTATCAGACTATAATTTCGTATCTTTGGTATAACCATCAAAACAGGTAGTTTTAAATCCATAACCGTATCAGCCAAATCTACCATGTGTTTGGTTTTATACACAGATATAGCATCATAGATTGCAAGAATTATTAAAAGTATCAAAACAAGATTTACTCCAAGTGATATCCCAAAGATAGCTATTGCTCCAGATCCAACTACTATCCCAGATAAATCAATGATATACCATTCAGGATATCTGTAAAGAATGTATACTAAACCTATAGCTAATACAATCGATAAAACATCAGCTAAACCAATAATTAAAAAACTTCCATCACCCAAGCTTATCCAGAAACCTGGTAGACCTGACAATAAATTAAAAAGCAATGGATAAAAAACATAAGCAGCAGTATAACCAATAGCAAACAATATCATTATTTGAATAATGTTTTTTTTCCAGAATTTAGCAATTAATAAAATAGCTAAAGTAAAAACAAGCATTATAGCTAGGATATAAACGATATTTACAGGATCGTCAGAATCTTCAAAAGCCTGCATTCCTGCATCTTCAAAAGGAGAAACTAAGCTTAATGCTATTCCATGAATTACTACAAAAAGTAAACCCATCATAATTATTGCGTAAA
>CAYLLH010000028.1:0-11087 GCA_964384785.1 uncultured Thermoplasmatales archaeon
CTTTCAATCATTTGTTTCTGATTAACACGATTTTCACGCATGTATTGTTCTGCTTTGTTCATAAAATATGGTTTTAATGCTCCACCAGATTGAACTGTAACTACTGCACCCTGTAAGAATTCTCGGAATTTATCAGAAGGAGTACGTTTGATATTAGCTTTTAAAGCAGTTATTATATCTTTACCCAAGAGTCCTACATCCCTATAAACCCATAAAGCCTCTTCACGGAGTTCACCATAGATACGTTGTTTGGAAAGACTTTTAAAAATCTCAGTAGGTGTAACACCTGCTGAACTCATAGCAGAAATAAAATTCAAAGCATATGGTAAATAAATATCTATTTTTTTAGCACGAGCTTTTGCTTTACTAGATGGATAAGATATAAAATAAAAATAGGTTCCAAAAGTCGAAAGACCAGGTATTAATGCAAGAACAAGAATCAACCATATATCAACAGAAAATGCAAGAACAAGTATAACATAAGCAATAGTTGTAGCTATTGCTACCATTATTGTATTAACCCAGGTGACAGAAAGATAAGCCCCTGCACGCATACCTATATGAGCTTTTTCTAGATTCTTCTCCATTTTTTCTGTTGCAAGATTTTCAGCTATTCTACCAAACCACTGGTAGCACATTTTTTGATAACTATTCATTGGCATTTTTTTATTAGTCTCCTCACCAACCTTCGAATTAAATTAATATTACTTTAGTATTTATATTAGATGTTTTTTTATTTCATCTAATATCTCCTCAGCTTTTTTCTTTTTAAGTCCCCTCACTTTCTTTAAATCCTTAATAGTTACGTTTCTTAAATCATTTATTGATTTAAAACCATTTTCATATAAAAGCCAGGCTGTTCCTTCATCCACACTTTTTAATGTTTCTATATCATTTGAATAAATATTTTCAAGTTTTTTCCCAGATGATTTAACTTTAGAATTATCTTCAACAGATTCAAGTTCTGCATCTGGTAGATCCTCAGTAAGATCCTCATTTAGTTTTTCTGCTTCTTCTTTTTTTAGTTTTTCTGCTTCTTTTTTTCTTTCTCGCTCAAGTTCTATTTCTCTTCGTATCTCTTTTACTTCTGAAAGATTAGATGAATTTTTGATTGTATCAAGAAACTCTTGTGGGTTTTCAGCATAACGTGAAACTACTTTTCCTACTTCTTCATATTTTCGTACATTGTTGTTTTTCATCCAGTTTAGAATTGTGGAACGATTTTTGATTTCCTGAGCTATTTCATCTTTGTTCATATCCCAACGAGCACGGATTCCTTCCAACACATAGCTTTTACCAGTGTACACATGTTTATCTTCCACTGGATCCCAATGAAATACTTCATTTGTAAGGATTTCTTTAGTTGTTGGATCTATATCAATTATTTCTATTACTTGTTTACATCTGCGGACACGTTTACCTTTAAGACGAGTGCTAATTTGTATAGTTAGAATATCAAGAGCTCGCATCATTATACGTGGAATATTAATCGGTTTTCCTTCCATACGATGAATTAAGGATTTTGCACTATCCGCATGCACTGTTGAATACGTGGCATGACCTGTGGCCATAGCTTGAAACAGCACATATGCTTCTTGTCCACGGATTTCACCAACTAGTATATATTCTGGACGCTGTCTGAGTGCTGCTTTCATAAGATCATACATATCGATTTCGCCAACCATTTTATTGTTGACTACTTCTCCGAAACCCTGACGTGATACACCCGGTATCCAGTTAGGATGCGGTAGGTTAATCTCACGTGTCTCCTCAATACTAACAATTTTAGATTCAGGTGGAATAAACAAACTCATAGCATTCAAAATAGTGGTTTTACCAGAAGCGGTTCCTCCTGCTATTAATGCATTTACACGGTTTTCTACAGCTAGCCAGAAATAAGAAAGCATTTCTGCAGACATAGTATTAAGACCTATTAGATCAGGTGGAGTAAATGGATCATCACGGAATTTACGGATGGTAAACGTACTGCCTTTGGTTGTAACCTCTGTACTAAGTGTCATCTGTATACGACTACCATCAGGCATAGTGGCATCTAGCATTGGATCAGCTATACTGATATGTTTACCACATTTCTGAGCTAGACGGACTACAAAATAAGAGAGTTCTTCTTCGTTTTTAAATTTCACATTTGTTTTAAGAGAACCATATTTACGATGATAAATAAAAATTGGTACACCCGCGCCATCGCAGCTGACATCCTCGATATGCGGATCTATCATAATGGGATCTATTTTACCATAACCAAGTGATTCTCTTTTTATGTAGTAAAATATTTTTTTCTTAGACAGATCATCAAGTTTTAAGTTATAACTAGAAAGTATATCCTCTACCTCTCCAGTTAGATAAGTCTCAATCTGTTGAGCATCCACTTCATCAAGACGCATTTTAAAAGATTTCATCAAGGTCTCCCAGATGAAATTCAATGTTTTTTGTTCATCACTTGAAAGAGATGGTTCTATAATCCGGTATTGTTTCTCCATTGTTTCAGCGTTTTTTAGTACTTTAGCATAAGCAAAGGGTTCATTTAATGGATAAAAATCTAGTTCCTTAAACTTAGGTTTAAATTTTATTTTCCCAGTTTTTTCACAATCTGGGCATACAACATCTACTACTTGACCTGGTTCACCCTCAACAGGGATTTTTGTATGACAACTTGGACAAATAGCGATTTTTTTAAGCATTAAAATGTTTCAGCCTCATTGAGTTTTTTGACTTATCACACTCTCATTTTTTATCCGATCAATAGTCTTATCCGGGTTTTCATTATATTCAGCTATTAAACGTGAAACACTTGTGAAATCTCGAACATTACGTTCATTCATCCATTCCACTAAAGCAGTTCGATTTTTGATTTCATGAGTCATCTTCTCCCGGTTCATATCTTTTTCAGCTCTGATTCTTTCAAGAACATAGCTTTTTCCGGAGTATTCAAATTTGTCCTCCACAGGATCCCAACGAAACACTTCATTGGTTAGAATCTCTTTTGTAGAAGGATCAATATCAATGATTTCAATTATTTTTTTACAACGACGAGCTCGTTTGTTTTTAACCCGGGTTATAACATGTAAAAGAACGATATCCAGTGATTGTAACATAACACGAGGAATATTGATTGGTTTACCTTCTAAACGATGAATAAGACTCTGTGCGCTATCTGCATGCACTGTTGAATACGTGGCATGACCTGTGGCCATAGCTTGAAACAGCACATATGCTTCTTTTCCACGGATTTCACCTACTAGGATGTATTCTGGACGTTGTCTGAGTGCGGCTTTCATAAGATCATACATATCGATCTGACCGACACTACGGTTATCGACACTGTCACCGAAACCAGCACGAGCAACACCCGGAATCCAGTTAGGATGCGGCAGGTTAATCTCACGAGTCTCCTCAATACTAACAATTTTAGATTCCACAGGTATAAACAGACTCATAGCATTCAAAGCAGTTGTTTTACCAGAAGCGGTTCCTCCTGCAAACAATGCATTTATACCATTCTCTACAGCAATCCACATATATGCTATCATCTCAGGAGACATCGTGTTAAACTCTACAAGATCAGGAGGCGAAAATGGATCCTCCCGGAATTTACGTATAGTAAACGTACTACCCTTAGCAGTAATTTCATCACTAAGAGTCAATTGTACACGAGATCCATCTGGCATAGTAGCATCCAACATAGGATCTGCAATACTCACATGTTTACCACATTTTTGAGCAAGTTTATGAACAAAAGCAGAAAGGTCATCCTCTGTATCAAAAACCACATTACTCTTAAGTGAACCATAAGTACGATGATACAAAAACACAGGGACACCAGCACCATCACAACTAATATCTTCAATATTTGGATCGCGAAGCAAAGGATCAATCTTACCAAGACCAAGTGCATCTTTTCCGATATAATAAAAAATCTTATTTTTTGACTCAATCGTAATATTTACATCGTATTCATCAATAACTTCTTCAAGTTTCTCATACAAATACTCATCACTACGCTTCGACTCCAGCTCAGAGGTTTCAAAACTTGTACGAGTTAAAGTCTCAAGAATAAAATCCATGACCTCTCGTTCTTCATCAGTTAAATCAACCTCTACAAGAAAATAACATTTCTCCATACTATCTCTTTCACGAAGAAGTTCAACATAAGCAAAAGGCTCATAGAGTTTATAAAAATCAAGTTCCTCCCATTCCTCCTCAGAAAAACCAAGATCAGAAAGAGCAACTGAATTCACCTGAAGAGCATCACGAGGAAGTTCAACATCCCCTCCTACTTCACGCATATTATCCATCTGAGCTCTAAGATCAGGTTGAACCTCAGGAGTTTTAACTTTTGGTCGGAACTGTTGAAGACCTTTATTTTCTTTAGTTTTAGCCTTAAGATGTTCTTTTTCATCTTCTGGAACTGTTGGACTCCAACCTACATAATCACTATCATCTGAAAGTTCTTCGCCTTCATCAAAAAAAACATGTTCCTCCTCAGAATCATTATCAACTTTAAGATCTGCAAAGCCTTCAGAGTTAGAACGTTTCTTTTTTTCAAAAGATTCTAAAACATCTGAATCTTTAGCATCATGATTGCGGGGTTCTGTTTTCATATGTTTTTGAGCTAATTGCTGAGCTTTAATCTGTGCTATATTCTCCTGGCCATCTCCATCAGAATCTGTTTTTGTTCCTCTTATCTTTTCATCTAAAAGTTTAGCTTCATCTGAATCCACATCGGCTCCAGAGAAATCCACCATAGCAGATTCTGGTTTTGAAATTTTTTGTTCAGAAGGGATTTCTTTTTTGTTTTCCTTTTTGAAAGGACTGGTTTTTTTTCCAAACAATGATTTTGAGGTTTTATCATCTTCTTTTTGTTGATAGTCTGCTGTTTCAGCTGGAAATTCTTTTAATTCTGCATTATTTTGTTTGTCTGAGTTGTCTTTTTTTTGGATTTCTTCATCTATTTCAGAAGCTATTTTGTTAAATTCATCTGAATTGATTTTTTCTTCTTTTTTACCAAAAAGATTATCTGAGAATGGATCGATTCTTTTTTGTCGGCCGAATCTTAACTTTTTTTTAGTTTCACCTTTGTTTTCTTCTGGTTCATCCCATTCATCTAAGGGTTCTTCACCTAGTTTCTGTCGGGCATCATTCATTATGTCTTGGCTGATATATTTGGATTTTTTCTTTTTTTTATCCTCATCGTCTTCTTCTACATAAAAAAGATGTGGTTTTGTTTTGTCTAATGTAAAGTGTTCAGGTTTGATTCTTTCCCGGTTTCTTTTTTCGATTTTTTTCCGGTTTTCATCAAGTATTCTTTGTATAGTTTTTTCAACTAATAGTTTTTTATTTTTTTCTTGAAAAAAATTATCCTTATCTTTTTTTAAGGCCGCATCCCTTTTTTCCTTCAACTTAGACCCCTCCTAACAAAAGTTATTTTCTATTATTGTTTTTTTTTATTTTTTCCCTTAGGTAACATATAAATTTTGTATGTTATTTTTTTCGGGAAGGGTTCATTTAGCATCCCATTCTCAAATGACAGGTTTGTTATATGCTGTTTGCTATTTAATTTTTTCTTTAATTATTAGTTATTATAGATTTTGTTAGGTTTTTTTTGATAAGTTTTATATGGATTGTTTTTTTTAGGGGTTTTTAGATTTTGTTAGGTTTTTTTTGTGTATGGGCCTATAAGGTAGTCTGGATATCCTACTGGCCTTCGGAGCCGGTAACTGGGGTTCGAATCCCCATAGGTCCGTTTTTGGGAGGTGTTATTTTTTCATTTTTGACAAATTATCTAAAAATATTTATATACTATAATTTACACAGTATATCATAACATGGGGTCTGGAAAAGATTAGAAAAAAAAACTATTTTTTTCTTCCTTTCATCTTTACCATCCACCCAAATAAAAACCGGACCCCAAACTTCCCTTCTCCAAAAAAAAATTTCTAAGCAAAAAAAACTATAATCTAAACAGTATAAACTCTACAAAAATAAATTAAACAAAAAAAAGAAAAAAAATTATGCGAATTTTCCTCTCAGCTTCCTACGATCAACTTTAACATCCGCAGGAGAAACAATCATCATATTGTTACCGATACCAGCGATATCTCCATTGATCTCAGAAGCAAGCTTCTTCAAATCATTAGTTATACGTTTCAGAATAACTTCTTCATCAGCAATCGGAGAAAAATCTAAAAGAAGTACATTTCCACCATAAACATAATCAGTGAATTCTTTTAAATCTTCATATCTTTGAATTTCACCGACTCTAACAAACATGTTAGCTCCACCAGTTTGACCTTCACTTGTATCAGCATATTTTTCTAAATCAACATAGCCATCTACGTTGCTTCCTTTCTTTTCACGAAATATTTTATTAACTATACCCATGATAATGTCCATCTCCTAAGTATTTAAAACTTTTTTTTTGAATATATATCTAAAATATAACATTCCTTTATAAACTTTTGGCGGAAGTAAGATTCCAGATTTTATCTCCTACATAATGAAGAATTTTTAATGCCTTACCTTTTTCATTAGAAATCATTTCCTCACCAGATATAAGCGCCCTGCCAACAGCAAGTGGTTCATGGTTTTTTTCATCACAAATCCAAACTATATCATCAGCAGATATATCCTTGTCAGCATCAACAACTCCCGGGCTCATAACATCAGCACCATTAGAAACAAAACGAACAGCACCCATATCAACAACTACAAAGTTACTTGCTGGTTTAAATTTTTTTAGACCATGTAATGTGAAAACAAAAAAATCATCAATTTTTATAAAAGTAACCACTTCATCAACAATTACAACTTTGTAATCATCTATTTTCCCTGTTTCAACCTTGTTTTTATCCAAAAAACTAAAACCAGTAAAATTTTTCTTTATTTCTTCTTCAATTTTTTGTTTCTTTTTTTTATTTAAAATATGACGATTTTTAATATTCATAATTTAACAACTTACAAAAAAAATATTAAACAAAAAAAGGTAATTAATTTTTTTGTTTACCCAAAAAAAACTTTTTTTTGAATAATATACTCTCTGTTTTTCCCCCAAATGCTTATAAATAGGTTTTTTATTAACCTGCCTTCAAGGTTAAAGACTTATGGAAAAACCATTGAAGATACTTCACGGAAGTTTAAACAAACGTGTTATGGTAGAAATACGTGGCAGACGAACATATCAGGGAACACTTAACGGTTACGATGTACCACATATGAATCTTGTGTTAAAACAAGCTGAAGAGATGCATAACAATGAAAAAGTAGCAGATCATAATACAATTATTGTACGTGGCGATAATATAATTTATGTTTCACCATAAAAAAAGAGATTTATGAGTTTTTGCGAGGTAGTAATGTTTTATGAGTAAAGGAACTCCTTCACAAAGTGGCGGTAAGCGAAGTCATACAATTTGTAGAAGATGCGGAAAACATTCTTTTCATATTCGTACTAAAGTATGTTCTGCTTGTGGCTTTGGTAAAACCAAAAAAATAAAAAATTATAATCTAGAAAAAAAATAAAAATTTTTTAGGTGTAATGTAAAAATTACTCGGGTTTTTTATTTTAATAATTCAAAATTTTTTTAAACTTTTGACATATGTCATAATATCTGTATGACAAATGACATCACAAAACTTATATATGACAAAAGTCATACAAAATTTGTGGCAAATGTCATATGAGAATAGAAAAACACATTGAAAGTTTAACAGAAGTAATAGATGAAATTCAAACAGCATTACAAGATCCAAAAGGACTGCAAGCACATCAAAGAAGACTTGCACTAATGCTTTCAGTAGGAATATCAGATCTAATTGAGTTATATTTCCATAGACTTGGAATAATGAAACCAGGAGCAAAAATCAAACATAATTGGATAAAAAGAAAAGATATAAAAGATAGATTAAAAAGACAAATCACAGGAGATATAACAAAAGTAGAAAAAATAGATGAAATAATTGAAATGTCCAAAAAAATTGAAAATGATCGCAATGACATGGCGTATGGTTCACCATTAAATGATGAAATTCTGCTAAAACAGAAAATAGATGAATTTTTAGAAATCAAAAAAATAATAGAAAAAATAACAGGTGAAAAAGTTGAAGTTAAATGAAAAATTAACTGCTTACGCTTGTAGATTTGTTTCATATTTACAAGACAATCTTAATAAAAAATCAAAAGAAATAGATCAAATAATTCTTTATGGATCAGTTGCGAGAGGAACTGCTAATAATGAAAGCGATGTAGATCTTTTCATAGATACAGAATCAGATTTAGAAGAAGACATTGAAAATATTTTAACACAGTTTTATAAAAGCAGAGATTACACCTTGTTTAAGGCAAAAGGAATAGAAAACGAAATTAACATCAAAACGGGTAAACTTTCAAAGTGGAAGGAATTACATAGAAGTATTACTGCTAATGGTAAAGTTTTATGGGGTGATTTTAAAGCCTCAGAAACACCAATTGGAACTCAGCATCAAATTCTTTTCCATTGGGATAAAATTAGTAAAAGTAGAACAGCTTTCTTAAATAAAATGTATGGTTATCAAACCAAGGAAAGAAAAATCAAAGGCTTAATAGATGAATGGGGTGGAAAAAAAATTGGGAAAAGCGCTGTTTTGATTCCCTTTAAATACAAAAAAGAAATGTTTGCTCTCTTAAAAAGGTATAAGGTAAACGCTAAGAATATAGAACTATTTACACTTGAAAGCTAAAAAAACTTCCAATTTACTTAAACATAATCAATAGTATTGATCCAAAAAAACTCTCGATTTGATTATCAGTCAGGTTGTTTTTTGGTTTGAAGGTTTTGTAAAAAGTAAAATAAGATATTTTTGGAGTGTTAACATGCATAAAATAAAATTTTTTTTGTTTTTTTTATATAAAACTGGGTTCATAAAACTTTTTGTTAAAAACTTATTATACAAGTTGTTTTATTGACCAGTAACTGTTTTGTATGGTAAAAATTTGTGATAAATACCCGGAATGTTTTTTGAATGATAGAATAGATGAAATAACTGCTACAGAAAAAACTGGTAGGATTAAGTTAGTGGCTTTTGATATGGATGGAGTTTTGGTTGATATTGTTAGTTCATGGCAGCATATTCATGATTATTTTGAAACAAATAACCGTGAATCTGTTATTTCTTATATCAAGGGTGATATTGATTATTCGGAGTTTATTTGTCGTGATGCTAATCTTTGGACTAACGATGGCAAACCTGTGAATGTTGGTCTTTTAAACAAGATTTTGTCTGATGCTCCTTTGATGAATGGTGCTAAACGTTGTGTTAAAAATTTAAAAAGGAATGGTGTTGTGACTTGTATTGTTAGCGCGGGTTTAGATTTGCTTGCTAATAAAGTAGCTGAGGAATTGGGTATTGATCATGTTTTTGCTAATGGTATAGGCCTTGATAATGATGGTTTTTTTAATGGTGAAGGACGGCTTGGTGTTGAGCTTTTATATAAAGATAAAATTATTTTTGAAATTTCTGAAAAGTTTGAAGTTGAATTGGAATCTATTGGTTCTGTTGGTAATTCTTGTTTTGATATTCCTATGCTTAGGGTTTCTGGTTTAGGTGTTGCTTTTAATCCTTCTGATGATTGTGTTAGAGGTTTTTCTGATGTTGTGGTTGAGGGTAAAGATCTTTTTGATGTTTTTTTGGTTTTAGAAAAGTATATTTAATATTTTTCTTGTTTGTAATTTATTTTGCGAAAATTATTTTGTTTTTATTTGTTTTTTTATTTTGTTTTTTGTTTGTTTGTTTTTTTTACTGTTTTTGTTCATCTATCTGTTTATTATATTTTTTTTGTTATAATTTATCTAAATCTTTATTATTTATAATTAATATATTAATGTATTTATTAAATATGTAGAATAGCAAATAGACAAGGAAAAAAAGAAACATCTGTAATGTTACTTTAAAATTATTAAGATTTTTTTGATATTTAAAGGATGAAACTGGGAAAAAAGGTTTAGTTATATATAATTAATATATATTTTATCGATACGTTTATATATAGACAGTGTATACATATCACAGCTGACGCACCTGATACAGTACCACCTGCTAAAGTTACAGGTTTAGAAGTATCTGATGCACATGATGGAAAGCTTGATCTTTCATGGAATCCAGCAACAGATGAAGATTTTGACCATTATAAAATATACCAAGAGGGCACATTTTTGACGACCACAACCACCGAATCATATCAAAAAACAGGTCTTAACAATGGAGAAGAATACTGTTACAAAATAAGTGCAGTGGACACCTCAAACAATGAAGGTGAAAAATCAGATGAAGTTTGTGCAACACCAACACAAACTGATCAAGAAGATGACGATGAAGATAATGATAACGGTGGCGGTGGAGGAGGAAATCCTCCTGGAGATGGAGACGGCGACAGCAATGGTGACGGCGACGACGGAGATGGAGAAACATATACTGCACCCATTGCTGATGCGGGTGGTCCATATGAACCTCATTTTATAGGTGAATCCATAGAGTTTGATGGTTCAGGAAGTACTAACGCTAGTTCATACAGCTGGGATTTTGGTGATGATAACACAGCCACAGGTGAAGTTGTAAACTATTCATATTCAGATGATGGTTTTTACACAGTTACTTTAACGGTTACAGGACTTGGTGGTAGTGATAGTGATTCTGCAGAAATCGAGATAAGAGTCGGCAGTAATCCTCCTGAAAATATTACCATTGAAGGAGATGACACTGGCAGGATAAATCAGACTTTAAATTTTAATGTCTCAGCTGATGACCCTGATGGACAAAACATAAGCTACAACATTAACTGGGGTGATGGAAACGAAGAAAACACTTCATTTTACACAACAGGTTCATTAGCACAAATCACACACAACTGGACTTCAGCAGGAGTATACACTGTTGAAGTAACAGCTACAGATGAGACCAATCTTATATCAGAAAAAAACAGCTTAGAAGTCTACATAAACACAATAAAAATTGAACATAATGGATCATTTATTGGATATCTACAAGACTCTGATGATGATAATGTTTATGATTCATTTGAAAACAAAGAAACA
>CAYLLH010000029.1:0-11481 GCA_964384785.1 uncultured Thermoplasmatales archaeon
ATCAGCATTTAGGCTAAAAAAACCCGAATTTGAAGAGCAACGCCGACGTGATTTTTTAAAAATAAGTAATTAGCAAGCTAATTACGGGATGAAGCCGCAAAATATTTTTTAAATAAATATCTAAACTAAAAAAATTTTTTTGTAATTGTTTTTTTTATTAAAAATATATTTTAGGTAACTTTTGTATTTTTTTTGATTAATAGTCTATTTTATATAGTATAAACCAACATAAATCAACACTATGGAAATAACAGCATGCCCAAAGTGTGGCAGCAAAAAAATATTCCAAGGCCGCATGAGCGACGGAGTTTTAACAGGTTATACTAATAGATATGTTTGTAGAAATTGTGGATATCAAGGCTCACCTATAATTTTTGATTCTGAAAAGGATTATAAAATATTTTTAGAAGAAATTAAGAAAGAAGAATAAAAATAAACGAGTGGTTTTAGGTTAAAAGTTTTATTAAACTATAGAATGGACGAGGATCTGTTTTTTTAGGAAGGATTGCTTTATTCAAAGGCAGAGTTGTCATTTCATTGTTTTTGACTGCTACACATCGATCAGTTAAACCTTCGTTAAGTTTTTTAACTGCATGGTGTCCAAGTCTAGCTCCTAGTATTCTATCTTTTGCGGTAGGTCTTCCGCCTCTTTGTATATGACCTAGAACGGTTACACGTGTTTCAAACCCTGTTTTATCTGTTATTTTATCTGCTACAGAATCTGCTTTGGTTTTTCCTTCTGCTACAATTATAATCCAGCTTATTTTTCCTTTAGCATTTCCTTTTTTGATTTCTTCATACATTGTATTGAAATCGTAATCCATCTCTGGTACCAGTACTTCTTCACAGCCACCTGCTAATGCTATCTGAAGAGCAATATAACCACAGCGTCTACCCATTACTTCTACAACAAAAATTCGTTCTAGGCTTGTTGCTGTATCCCTTATTTTATCGAGTGCATCAAGTGCAACATTAACCGCGGTATCAGCTCCAAGAGTAAGATCCACTCCTGTGACATCATTATCAATAGTTGCCGGTATACCAATAGTAGGAATATTGTGTTTTTCTGCTAAAACATGTGCACCTGTCAAGGATCCATTTCCACCTATCACTATTAATCCATCGATTTTGTTTTTATTTATTTGATCAACTGCTTTTTTTTGGTATTCTTCTTTATAGAAACGTTTGCATCTACTGGTTTTAAGGATTGTTCCACCTTGGTTTATAATCCCTGAGACTGATCTGCGATCAAGATTTATAAATTTACCATCTATAAGCCCAGAGTATCCTCTAAGGAAACCTATTGTTTCAATGTCTAAACTATCTGCTGTTCGGACAACTGATCGTATCGCAGCGTTTATCCCAGCGCAATCTCTTGTTAATATTCCTATTCTTTTCATAAATTTTTTTCAACCTATCTATTTGTTTTTATCATCAAGAGTTTTTATTTTTTTTCTAACAACAATTATTGATATTGCTGAAAGAGACATAGCAACTATTAAACCTATAGTAGCTCCTATAAGATCAAAGGTTAGAACAAAATTATAAAATGCATGAAGTCCAAATGCTAGTAAGAAGAATGGTAGAATACCCGTAGTTGAAGTTTTTTTGATTATTTTTTTACCCATTCCATAACCTGTCCAGGAGGTAGCTGATGCATGAAGAAGACAAGCTCCAAAACTTCTAATTGATATTAATACAAAAAAAATCAGCAGGCTTTCAGTGATTGCATTATAACCATAGAAAAGGTTTTCTGTAGCTGAAAAACCGAGTCCTGCTACAGCACCATAGATAAGACCGTCTTCAAGTTCAACTATTTCTTTTTTCACTGTTTTAAGGCGTAAGGCTAATGGTTTAGTTAGTTCCTCTACAAACGGTGCTATTATTACCGCTGCTGTAAAATAATACAGGTTTTCATCATAATTTATAATTATTGAACCTATTAATAATTCTAAAATAATAGATGCAATGACGGCAATTGTTGCACCCCAAATGAAACATAGTATTATCGGCCACCATTTTTCACGATGATATTTTTCTGTATTTCTGATCCATATCGAATAAATTATTGGTGGAAGAAAAGCCATGAGTACAAGTAAGAATATTTCTATTTTTGTCATAAAACTCTGAAATAAGATAAAGTAGAAAATGTTTTATTTATTTTGTTATTTATTTTGTGTTTTAAAAAAATTTTTTGATTTTTTCTATTCCTTCGCGTATTTTTTCATGTTGGTAGCATAATGGTCCATATGATAATCTGAGTCCATGGTCCATACTGGGTCCGAATCCTTTACCTGGTATCAGCAAAACTCCTGTTTTTTTAAGTAGTTTTTCTACAAAAGTTACAG
Source organism: uncultured Thermoplasmatales archaeon (assembly GCA_964384785.1). Taxonomy (GTDB): domain Archaea; phylum Thermoplasmatota; class E2; order DHVEG-1; family DHVEG-1; genus JAZKSG01. The sequence continues at coordinate 2,349 of CAYLLH010000029.1, forward strand.
GGTTTTCTTGATTTGGCGTTGGTATACAGGTGTATAATCCTCCTTGTGGTTTCAGATATTTTGTGTTAAGATGTTTTTCTATGTTTTTTATTAATACTTTTGAGGTTTTTTTGTAAAGGTTTCTGGTGTTATCTATAAAGTTTTTCAGTGTTTTTTCTTCAAGAGTGTGTTTAAGGAATTCTGCTGTTGCTATGGAGTGTAATGTATCTGGTGAGAGTAATGCTGATTCATTTATTTTTTCAAACGCAGATATGATCTTAGGGTTTGCCTCAACCCAGCCAAGTCTTCTTCCTAGGCTGGATAGCCATTTGCTGTTTGAATGAAGTGTTATTAGATATGGATGATTGTTGGGTGACCATTTGAAATATTCTGGGATTTCATCGAAATAGAGTTCTTTGTAGGCATGATCTATTACTAGATATGCATGGTTTTCTTCAAGTATTTCATATGTGTTTTTTATGAAATTATCTGATAGTATTTGACTTGTGGGATTATCTGGTGATGGTATCACCAAGGTTTTCAAGCCTTTTTTACATAGTTTTTTAATTTTTTCAAGTGATTGTTGAGGATCTGGCATGTATTCCCATGTTGTAGGGTTTAAAGCAGGTATAAATTCTATTTTTGATTTGTGTAGAGCGCATTTAACTGCGTTTTCATAGTTTGCATATGTTGGATCAAGGAATGCTATAGTATAATTAGAGTTGTTTAAAACTCGTATTGTGTCATGGAAAAGTTGTGTTGATGATTGCCCAAGAAGTATGTTTTCTGGACCAATATTTTTCATTTGAAATATTTGTTTTTCAAAATTTGATATTTGATTCCGGCAAGTATACTCGCCTTTTATCGGACTGTACCTACCACTTTTATGAAATAATTCATCATCAAGTATTATATCAAGATAAATATTTTTTAATGTTTCAGGGGTTTTATGGTTACACCAACCGCCTCCAAAACTTATTACTTCTTCTGGTTTAAGACCCATATTTATAATATTTCTATCCTCAGCCATTTTCATAATAGTTTGAATAGGTGAAAGACCTGAGAGTTTTTTCTCTATTAAATTAGAAAAATGTTGATTATTTTTTGACATTAAAAAAAATTGAAAGAGAAATATATTAATTAATTTTATTGAAAAAAAAATGAAAGAATTGTTTAAAGGCTATATTGGTATAGTTCATCGCCGTTGTCCGGTGATGTTTCCCATTTTATCAGAGTCCCTGTTTCTATATCGACCCAGTAATAAACTGATGCTGATTTTCCATCATCATCTATTTCTGCAATTATTTTATATGTTTGAAATTCTCCAGCAGTTACATTAATTTCCTCTATTGGATTAACTGTTAACAAAACGTCTTGATACTCGATTTTTTCACCTGAATCTGAACCAGTTTTCACTGTAAAAGTATCCCCTACAGATAGATTTTTTTGTTTCCAATATGTTCCAAATATTATATATTGCCAATGGATGTAATCAGATGGCATAGTTTGTGATTCATCGGTTTTATGGTTATAATATTTTAATTCCTCATAATTATATATCCAATAGCTAGAACCTGACATTATTTTCCATATTCTTCCTAGTGAATCAACAAGCATATATTGAGAGAAGTTTTCAATATTTTCTGCTGTTGCATTTTCTCCAGTCATATAAACTATTTTTAGTACATCATGGTTTTCAAATGTTGTTTTTTCTGTAACTTCATAGTATCTATAGACGCCATCTGAAACTTCATATGTTAGATTTTGACCTACTTTTGATGGAAATGAACCATTTATAAAATTACCATTGTCAACAATTGTGACCTCATTTTCGCCTTCATTCTGGGATTGTCTGATACATCCAGATAAAAATGCTAAACTTATCATTAGTGTTATAATTATTAATTTTATCCTCATTTTTCCATCAACCATTTTTATTAAATTTTTTTTTTAAATATAGTTTTACAAACTCAAAAGTAAGTAATATTTTATAGAACTTATGTTTTTTTTTGAAAGAAAATATTTAACTACTATTTGTTCATTTATGAATCCTAAAAGAATTTGTATTAAGCTACTAAAATAAATAGGAGAATCTATTCTTAAGATGGAGGATGTTAAGCGGATTATTATCCCCGTGGATAAAACAGATGATGCAGCTGAAGCAGTGGAGAAAGGTGCTTTTTTAGCTAGTGCTCTTGATGTCGAGGCAACTGTTATTACTGTTAATGATACCCATCAGTTTATGTCATCAGTAGTTATTGAAGAACGTCTTAAGAAAGAAGCTATGTCTTTTTTAGATAAATTTAAAGAAATTGGAAAAAAACATGGTGTAGAGCTTAAAGCTGATCTTCTTACAGGTAACCCTGCTGAAGAAATTGTTAAGTATTCTAAAAAAGGCGATATTATAGTTATGGCTCATCATGAACGTCGTAAAGGAATAGATAAATTTATGGAGAAAAGTGTTTCTCAGGAAGTTGTTAAAAATTCTATTTGTTCTGTTTTAGTAGTAAAATAAAAAAAAAGTATTTATGGGAGGACAAAAAAGGGGTTATGAAAAAAATTTTTGTTATTCTAACAGCTGTTTTATTTTTATCTTTGATTCCAGCAGGTTCAGGTGTTATTTTAGAGAAAAACAATGATTTAAATGATAACAAAGAAATTATAAATAATGATTTAGAGGAATGGGATGGAAATTTCTCAGCTGTAATAGGTTATCCTAACAAAGAAGATGATCCTACTGTCGTTGCTGGTATGATAGGTGTTTTCAAGTTACGTAGACAGGGTGGTATTTTTGCTGGTAAGATTTATAACACTGATCGGGAAGAAATAGGTACTCTTAGAGGTTTTTTTGGCCGGAATATTTTTGTTGGTAGAATAATTGGTGAATCAAGAAATCTTCCTATAGTTGGTTTTATAAGTATTAAACCTGAAAAACAACAGTTTATAGGAAGAGGTATGTCTACTTTTGGTCCAGCTTTATATTTTGTTGGAAGATATGAAGAATTCTAAAAAAAAATTATTTTTTTTATCTTATTTTTTTGATAACTATTAACATTAGAGATAATGCTATAATCATTATTATAATCATTATAATAAAAGTGTTAAACAGGTCAGCTGAACCACCTGAGAGATTGTTTTTTTCTTCTACACTGGTTTTACTATAATTATAATCAGATAATTTATATAACCAAACTAATTGATTATTATTAAAAATTTTTAGTTGAACATAACGACCGCCGGCTTCAGATGAATAATAGTATAATGTATAGTTTTGATTCTTATCATCATTATAGTTCCATCTTTTAACTTCATAGCAATCAAAAACACCGGCTTTTAAATTAAGTTCTGTGGTGTTTATACATTCATATTTTGCTGAGATGTTTTCATTTTTAGATTTGTTGTTAAAATAGGTTATTTGTGTTTCATTGTTAATCCAAGAATACCCTACTTTTAGAGGCCAAGATATGCCATTGAATCCTAAACCAGGGAAAACGGTAAGGGTTTTATTTGTGTTATTTTGAATAGTTTTTTCTGATTTTACTTTTAAAATTGAGTTATTAAAAGGAAGAACGTAGATTATATTTCTAACAGTATAATTTAAATCTTTTATCGTTTTTGTTTCTGTACAGTTAAAAACTGTGAATTCTGTATTGTTTAAAAGCATTTTTTCTGTATCTGTTACATTAAAATAGGATGTTCCATTGTATGTTTGCCCTTCTGAAAAATATTGTAATTCATATTTCCAGTATTGACCCGGGTTAAAACTTGGTTTTTTCATTTCAGCATTAATTATAGCTGATGATAAAAAACATAGTAGTAAAAGATTTATTGTTAGGAATAAAATTATATTTTTTTTGTTTTTTTTCCTCATCTTTTGTTTATCTTTCCTCACAATTTTTTTTTATTAAAATTAATGTTTTTGTGTCTATATATGTTTTTTTACAATTTTTTTTTATTAAAAAATTTTTTTTTAGATAAGAGTTTGTAGAAGTGTCCATGTTGTTATTAAAAGAAACTGTAGAAGTATAAATCTTATCTGTATTTTGGGATGATCTGCTATGTATTCCATTTGTTTGTAAAATTCCATAGGGTAATCTTTCATTTTTTACAATCAAATAGAACTTTTTTTGTGTTTTGTTATAAAAATTTTTTTTGTAAAAAACTGGTTTTTGTTAAAATATCAAAAAAAAAAGAGAGTGGGGAAAAAATGGTTTTTTTATTTTTTGTCTTTTTTATCTTTATCTTTTACTTCGTAGTCTGCATTGATGGTTTTATCATCTTCGCCGCCTTTCGGGTGACCCGTCCATTCTTCCTGGTTTGGCTGTTGTTGTCCACCCATGTTTTGCTGTTGTTGTGCTTGTTGTGCTGCTTCTTGATATATTTTTGTGGATGCTTCCTGTATGGTTTTTTGTAGAGTTTCGGTTTTTTCTTTGATTTCATCTATGTCGTCTCCTGCGAGTGCTTTTCTTAGTTTTTTCAGATCTTCTTCTATGTTTTTTTTGTCGTCATCTGATATTTTGTCTTTTAGTGATTCTAGTGTTTTTTGTGTTGTGTGTACCATTGCATCACCGTTGTTTCTTATTTCGATTTTTTCTTTTCGTTTTTCGTCTTCCTCAGCGTGTTTTTCTGCTTCTTTTTTCATACGGCTGATTTCGTCATCTGATAGTTTGGTTGATCCTGTGATTCGTATGGATTTTTCTTTACCGGTTCCTTTGTCTTCTGCTTTAACGTTTAGTATACCGTTGGCATCTATGTCAAATGTTACTTCTATTTGTGGGATTCCACGAGGTGCTGGTGGTATTCCATCTAGATGGAAACGTCCTAGGCTTTTGTTGTCTGTTGCCATGGGTCGTTCTCCTTGTAGGACATGGATGTCTACTGTGGTTTGATTATCGGCTGCTGTGGAGAATACTTTGCTTTTTTTGGTGGGGACTGTAGTGTTTCGAGGTATAAGTTCTGTAGCCACGCCCCCTAGTGTTTCAATACTAAGTGTGAGTGGTGTTACATCAAGTAGGACTATGTCGCGGTCTACATCGCCGCTTAGTACTCCTGCCTGAATTGCAGCACCGGTGGCAACGCATTCCATAGGATCCACATCTCGTTTTGGTGGTTTTCCAAATATTTCTTCGACTTTTTGTTTAATGATTGGAATACGTGTGGTTCCACCAACTAGGACCACATGATCGATATCAGATGCTTTGAGTTTAGCATCCTTAAGTGCTTGTTTACATGGTTTATCGGTTTTATCAACAATATTTGATATGATTTCTTCAAATTTAGCACGATTTATTTTGGTTTCTAAGTGTTTTGGTTCATTATCAACAACTGTTATATATGGTAGGTTTATCGTGGTTTGTTTTTTACTTGATAGTTCTTTTTTAGCTTCCTCTGATGCTTCAAGTAGTCGTTGTAATGCTTTTTTGTCTTTTGTAAGATCTACATCATGTTCTTTTTTGAATTCTTTAACAAGATAATCTACAAGTGCTTGATCCATATCAGAGCCGCCCAGCTTGGTATCACCATTCGTGCTTAGAACTTCAAAGACTCCTTCTCCAACATCCATCAAGGTTATATCAAAAGTTCCACCACCGAAATCATACACTGCTATCTTATGATCTCCTTTTTTATCAAGACCATAAGCTAGACTTGCAGCAGTGGGCTCATTTAGGATTCTTTTTACATTAAGACCAGCTATTTCACCGGCATCTTTTGTAGCCTGTCTTTGATCGTCATCAAAATATGCAGGAACTGTTATTACTGCCTCTGTTACTTTTTCACCGAGGAATTCTTCCGCGTCTTCTTTTATTTTTTGAAGAATAAATGCACTAATTTGCTCTGGGCTGTATTCTTTACCATGAAGTTTTACTTTTTTTCCACTACCCATCAAACGTTTAATACGATGTACGGTTCCATCAGGATTAGTGACTGCTTGTCTTTTAGCTGGTTCACCAACTAGTTTCTCTCCATCTTTAGTAAAAGCAACTATTGATGGAAAATATGGATCACCTTCAGCGCTTTTAATAATCGTAGGGCTACCTGCTTCCATGACAGCTACTTCAGAGTTTGTTGTTCCAAGATCGATACCTATTATTTTTCCCATAAATTTTTTTCACCTCAAATAAATTCTAATTTTTTCCTTCATCATTTTTTGCTACTACAACATGAGATGGTCGAAGTACGACATCTCCTATTTTAAAACCTTTTTTTATTTCATCTATTATCTCTCCATCACGACAATCTTTTTTTTCAACGGTTGTGATTGCATGATGAAGATTATGATCAAAATTTTTTCCTACACAGTCTATACATTCTATGTTTTCTTTTTCTAGGAAATTTTCAATATTTTTTAAAATACTTTTTAAACCTTCTTTTGGTTTTTCATCATTTAATGCTTTTTCTAATAATTCTTTTAGATCTATTAGTTCTGAAACATATTTTTGTTTAGTTTTTATTTCTGTAGATAAAAATTCTTTTTGTGTTCTTTTTTGAAGATTTTGTATATCCGCTAAACTTCTTAGGAGTTTATCGTTTTTTTCTTCAAGTTCTTGTTTTAATTTTTCGTTTTCTTCTTTTAGTTTTTTGTTTTCTGTATTTCTTGTTTTGTTTTTTTCATTTTCTTTTTTTGTTTTTTTAGTAGTTTTTTTTGCTGACATGGTTCCTCATCAAATTATTTTTTTTGTAGTTTTTATTAGAAAAAAAAGAAAGAAATTGGTTTGGAATTGATGTTTTTACATCATTCCTGGTGGCATTCCGCCGCCCATTGCTCCAGGTGGCATTCCGCCGCCCATATCTGGACCGCCGCCTCCGCCGCCTTTGCTGGCGATGACGTCATCGATTCTTAGGATTAAACATGCTGCTTCAGTACTTGCCTGTATTTCTTGTAGGCTTACTCTTAGTGGTTCTATGACGTTTCCTTTCATCATGTCTCCGATTTTGCTGTTTAGTACGTCGATTCCAGCATATTTTTTGCCTTTTTTGTGGTGTGTTCTGATTTCAAGCATCATATCAATTGGGTCTAGTCCTGCGTTTTCTGATAGTGTTTTTGGTATGACTTCTAGAGCATCTGCAAATGAATCTATTGCCATTTGTTCTCGTCCGCCGACACTTGGTGCATATTCTCTTAGTGCTTGTGCTATTGCTGCAGCAGCTGCACCGCCGCCTGGTGTCATTTTTCCATCTTCGAGTGCTACTCTTACAACGCTTAATGCATCGTGTAGAGCGCGTTCTAGTTCATCTATTACATGTTCTGTGGTTCCACGAAGTAGGATTGATACTGCTTTTGGATTTTTACAATCCATTATAAAGGTCATGTGATCATCACCTATTTTTTGTTCAACTACGTTTCCAGCGTTTCCGAGTTCTTTTTTAGTAAGGCCATCTAGGTTTCCTACGATTTTTGCACCTGTTGCTTTAGCAAGTTTTTCCATGTCGCTTTTTTTAGCGCGTCTTACTGCATATATTCCATGTTTAGCTAGGAAGTGTTGAGCCAAATCATCTATTCCTTTCTGACAAATCAATACGTTTGCTCCGCTTTTTTTGACTTGTTCTACCATTTTTTTCATCATGGATTCTTCTTCATCAAGGAATGCTTGTAATTGTGTTGGATCATTGATTTGTATTTTTGCATCGGTTTCTGTTTTTCTTACTTCAAGTGCTGTGTTTACTAGTGCTATTTTTGCGTTTTTGATTTGTTTTGGCATGTCTTCGTGTACTCTTTCTTTGTCAAGGATTATTCCTTTTATGACTTCAGTGTTGTTTACTCCGCCGCCTTCTTTTTTCTGTATTTGTATGTTGTCAAGATCTACTATGGTTTCTTTTCCTCTTTTTTCTGCTATACTTGATACTGCATCTACTACAATGTCTGCTAGTAATTCTTTTTCTGAGCTGATGCTTTTACTTGCCATTGATGTCATTGCTATGTTTTTTAGTGCTTTTTTGTCACCTGGTTTAATGTTCATTGCCATTTTGTTTAGTGTTTCTGTTGCTTTTTTTGATGCTAGTTGATAACCATGTGTTATTACTGTTGGGTGTATGTTTTGATCTAGGAGTTCTTTAGCGTATTTTAAAAGTTCTCCTGTGAGAACAACTGCACTAGTTGTTCCATCTCCACATTCTTCATCCTGGCTTTTAGCTACTTCTACTATCATTTTAGCAGATGGATGTTCGACATCGATTTCTTTAAGAATTGTTGCTCCATCATTCGTGACTATTACATCACCCATGGAGTCGACAAGCATTTTGTCCATTCCTTTTGGTCCTAGTGTTGATCTTACTGCGTCCGAGATAGCACGAGCTGCCATAATGTTGTTTTCTTGGGCTCCTCGTCCTTTCTCTCTTTTAGTACCTTCTTTTAGTACTATTATTGGTTGTTGTCCACTCATCATATTTTATAATTGCCTCCTATAAAATAGTTTAATTTCTAATTCCGGCTATACAAACACTTCTATATAAATATTACGGTTTTTGCAGTAGTTCCGAAAGTACTTGAAAACAAGAGAAATAACGGATGTAGATAGGATATAAAAACCTTTTCAACAGGAGTAATTGACTGAAAACATGAAATCTAACCCGTATAATAAGTAAATATTACTAAAAAATCAATATTTTAACATAGTTTACACTAACAAAATCATAAAAAATAATAATTAAAAGTTAAGAAGAATTGTTAACCTCCAGGATCAATGGTATACAAGATAGTACCAAAAAGTTTTGAAGTTAAAAGATGGTCTTTTTCAACTATTCCATGTAATGATAACCATAAGAGAATATCTGCAAGGATCCAAAGATTATAAAGCAACACTGAAAACATAAAATAGAAGAGTCGGATGAGATAATTCTTAGATGTGGTTTTAGGTAGAAATGAATGTTTTTTCATCCGGTAACTGGTTTCAATACCCCAACGTTTACTATAAAGATAAAAGAGTCTTTCAGCGAGGTTGACATCGTTTTCATCGAAACTCATATTGGTTGCAAACGCTCTTTTAACAATCTCCCCGTCATCATTTTTTTCTTCTACCACTACAAGGTTAAACTTGGTATCTTTCATTGGAAAATCATTAACAACTGTGGGTGAAGATGCTATCTCTAAAACATTTCTCACTGTACTTATTTTTGTTGCAGGCATCAAATATTTTAGATGGAGTTTTTGGAAAAC
>CAYLLH010000030.1:0-23166 GCA_964384785.1 uncultured Thermoplasmatales archaeon
GTATCATAAGGAACATAAGGATTATCATGATCTTCAATTTGTTCAACCTGAATCAAAACCATCTCACCGCCACACTTAGGACACTTCATACTCCTCGTCTTGTTATCCCAAATACTAGCGACAAGCTCAACATTTTTTTTATTATAACCTGACTGCACAGAGATCAATCCATATTATTATGCACCGTTCTCATATAAAACCTTTTTCTAAAAAAAAATTAAACCAAAAAATCAAAATAATTAATTAAAATATAACCATTCAAAAAAAAACATAAAGGATACAATAAAATGAAAAAAATCATAACTTTCCTAACAGACTTTGGATACAAAAGCAACTACCCTGCACAAATGAAAGCAACAGCATTATCACTAACAGATGCACAAATAATAGATATAACACATAATGTCACCCCTCACAACATACTTGAGGGCGCATTTCTTTTAAAAAACACAATTCAATATTTCCCAACGGGAACAATTCATGTTACAGTAGTAGACCCGGGTGTTGGAACAAAAAGAAAAGGAATAGTTGTTGTAACACCAAAAGAAGTATTCGTTGGACCTGACAATGGTCTTATGATACCAGCTGCAGAAACACAAAGTAACTATCAGGTATTTGAAATAACAAACAAAAAACTCATGCTAGAAAACATTTCAAATACTTTTCATGGAAGAGACATATTCACACCAGTAGCAGCCCATATACTCAACGGAATAAACTTTGAAGAAATCGGTCCAAAAATAGATGACTGCATAAAAATAAAAATAGAAGATGCAACTGTCGATGAAAAAGAAATAAAAGGAAAAATACTGCACATCGATAGTTTTGGAAACATAATAACAAATATAAAAAAACAAGATTTACAAAAAAATCTGCTATTCAATGATGTTTTAAATATTTTCATTAACAGAAAAAAACATCGAATACCATTTGTACAATCATATGGTTTTGTAAAACCAAAAGAACTACTTACTACAATAGGTAGTAACAACTATTTGGAAATAAGTATCAACCAAGGAAATGCAGCAGAAAAACTAAAAGCAAAACCAGGAGAAAATATTAAAATAAATTTGGATTAAATTTTTTTAACAGTTTCATCAAGTGTTGTATACGTACTTCCACCTCGATAAAGACAAGGTTTTGTTTTTTTGTTATCAATCATTCCATCAACAAAAGCATTTTCATCAAATCTAGCATTAACTACTTCTCCAATAAAAAATGTATGATCTCCCAGTGTTTTTTTATCAAATAGCTTGCATTCCAAATGACTATAACATTCTTTAATACCTGGTGTATCAATTTTTTCTGAATCTAAAAGATGAAGATCTGCTTTTTTTATTTTATAAGTTTTTCTTCCAGAATGGGTTCCACAAAAATTTACTTTGTCTACTAAATCAATTGATGCAAAATTCACAACGAATTCTTTACTTTCTTCTATTAAACCATGAGAGTATCTACTAGGCGCAATGGAGATTCCAAAAAGCGGTGGTTTTTTGCTAATCGTTGTATGCCATGCAACAGTTATCACATTAATCTTTTCATCGTTTTTACATGTTACAAGAGTCGCCTGCATTGGAAAACCGTAATAATAAAACTTACTCATATTTCCCTTAACTTTATTCATAAAATCTTTTACGCCTCCAAATAACCATATGGCCATTGGTTTTATTAAAACTTTATAATTGCATCTAAAAGCCCATGAGCATAGTTAATACAACCAAATGCTGTGAAAAAATCTTTTTTTTCAAGGTAATACTTACTATCTTCATAATATTGAGATGCAAGTTCAACTGTTTTTTTTTCAGATTCAGAAAGACTCGATTTTTTAAGTTTAGGAATGTTTTCTTCAAACATTACAATGTCTTTTTTGATTCTTGTTTTTTCATCTAAAACCATGTATAAATCAACTAATCATAAAATAGGTGTTTTATTAATAAAAATATTGTAAAAAAATAAAAAATATTTTTTTGAAGGATTTTTTTCTCCTTCAAAAATCTTAGTTGTTCTTTTTATTCTAGTTCTACCGGTGTTGCGTTATTTATGAACACGAGTCTTCCAAGTAACATAAAACCTGAACCGGTTATGTTTGGAAGTTCATATCCTTCATCGCATGTCATCGTTAAGTTAATGTTTATCGGAGAGAACATACATCCTTTTAATAGGCCTTGTACAACAGGGAAACTAAATGCATTATTTCCGTCTTCTGCTGTGTTGTTATCACTGTATACTTTTACATTTTTCTTAAGTATTAATCCATAGTTTATGGTTCCATTGAAGGTTACATTAGTAAGGTTTCCTTCCATGTTGTTTGTTACTGTTACACCTACGGCGTTCCATTTTATTCCGCCACTAAGTAGACCACTGTCTATTTTTGCACTTAAATCTGGTTCTGGTTCTTCACCAGGATTAATTGTTACATTTATCTCTGGACCCCAGCTTCCAACTTTACCGTAGACGTCTTTAGCTCGAGCTTTTATTATGTATTCTCCTTCTTCATCCCAGCTGTGAGAGATATCTGTTTCAACACCAGATGTGTATGGTCCAAGCCATCCACTGGTTTCGTCTCCCCAGTTGATTTGATAATATACATCGTCTTCTTCAGGGTCTTCAGCAATAACTTGATATGTTAACTCTTCGTCTTCATCTCCTTCTTGGCCGTCTTCCTCGATTAGTGTTATACATGGTTTATTATTGACACTTGCTCCAAGTCCAGCAGTGTCATGATCTTCAAATACTAATACAGGTTCATAACATCCGCCAGGATTATAGTAAGCTTCTATCCATGCATGATTGTAAACAATGCTGCATTCTGGGCATGTTCCAGTGTATCCTTCAACATATGCATCGAAGGTTATCACAAGTGTTTCACCGTCTTCTATTTCTTCAGTCAAGTTCCACCAAATTGTTTTTTTATCATCTGAAACACTGGTTGGTTCAACATTAGCGCTTCCTTCTACGTATTCAAGAACACATGGAAGTTCGTCTTTAATGCGTGTGTCATTTATCATTTCATTACCATAGTATTCAAACTCGATTTTGAAATGAACTGTGTCACCTTGGAAAGTTTCTATTTCTTCTTCCCAGGTTTCACCATCAAGACTTATTTTTTTCTCAAATTTGTTATCTGGTTTGTCACAGTTTACAATTGCTGAATCCCAGTCGAACCAGTTGTAGCATATGTCACAGTTCCACATTAGACCTGCTGCATAATTGGTTACAATACATTCTTCACAGTAGTTTGTAACATTAGTTAGAAATTCGATTTCAAGAGTATCTCCATCATGCATTTCCCAGTGGTGTGCACTGCTGAATTGCCAAATTATGAGATCTCCTTCCGGGATACAAACTTCGCTGTTTTCCATTACATCAGTTATATTTATTGTGTCTCCGCAAATTTCAAGGTAATCACCATGATCTGGGTAAACATATGGATATTCATTTGTCTCTGGATCAATAACATTATCATTAAGTTTTACTGACGTTGTTTCAAGATATTCCAAACATCCCTCTGGTAAGAAATCTGCTACATATCCACAGTCAATAAAGTGATCTGGGTTTCCATCTCCAATGAATTCTATACTAATTCTGAAACGGATGTCTTGTCCTTTTATTACTTCAGGGACTTCTTTTACCCATTCTCCATCATAGTATACTTCTTTAACAAGATTTATTCCACTGTATATAAGGGAGGCATCATCAGAATCTTCAACGATTCCTTCATCATGTTCTCCTTCAGCGAAAACTTCATTTAAATATTCTCCACAGGTTGATGTTTTTGCAAGGAATTTAATTGTAACTGAATCTCCTGATTCAAGTGATGAAAAATTCCAATAATAGTTATTATCATCTATGTAATCTGGTTCAATATTTGCATTATCAGCATATTCTAAACCCTCTGGTAAAACATCCATAACAGTAACATTAACTAAATCTTCCGTTCCGTCGTTTTCAACTACTATTTTGAAAGCAACCGTTACTTCTGGGTTAAAAGTAAATTCCATTTCAGGTATTTCTACAAGTTTTTTATGTAAAATAAGTTCATCTACATAACTACCTTCAGATTCATATTCTTTTACTGTTTTTTCAACACTGATACTTGGTTCAGGGTCTAACTGTACATGTACCCATGCATCATCTTCATTTTCGTGAGTATATTGACCACATTCGGTTGCAGTAAAATAAGCCCAGTTTTGGTTATCTAATTCTTCAGCTTCTACAACTGTTGCATCAAACTCAATATACAAGCTTTCACCGTCATCAAGATATAATTTTGTATCTTCAGTGAAATTCCAATAAACTGTGTTTCCAACCTCTTCTTGAGTGTAATCAAATGTGTTACCTGGTGATTCTATAACGACGTTGTTATCAAATTCTAAACATTCAGGTAATACATCCCAAACTCTTATATTATAAACCTTTAAAGCCTGTTGATTTTCAGGATGTCTATGATAGGTCATTGTTATATTAAATCTTACAGTGTCACCTATCTCTGCATCTATTTCTTCTACCCATTGTTCTTCTACACTGTCCCAAACTTTTTTACTAAAATCTACTTCGCCTTCACATCCAGACGCATTTGCAGTAGATACCGCAAAAGCTGAAACGATCATCAATAGCGCCAAAAATATACTTATTGCATTTTTCTTTTTCATATGTTTCTTTTCCTCCCGTACTTCTCTCTTCTTATTAAAAGGAGTTAAATTCGCTGGCTATTTATATATTATATAGTATATAAATGTTTTGCAATTGATTATAACATAGGATATAAAATAAAAGGAAATAATACTTCAATAAAATCTAAAAAAGGGTATTATTTAATAAAAAAATATTATGAAAAAAATTAAAATTTTCTTAAAACATTACATTTCCACCTAATAAGATTGATGTCCCTATACATAAAAATGCTGTAATGATACCAACTATTAGCATCTGAATCCCATATCTTATCATACTTTCATCACTTATTTTTGCAAGGTAAATGCCTAAAATAAATAATACTGAGAGAGTAAGACCTATGCTTGCAAAAAAGGCAGTTTCAACTTATAGCATTCCAAATCTTGAAATAAAGAACGTAGATATAACAGTCATTGCTGCAAAAACCGGAGATAAACCATCTACAACAGCGGCAAAAATTATACCAAATTTATTTGCTTTTTTTATGAACACAATTATCTAATTCTCTTAGCATAGTTTTTTCTAAATCTTTGATTTTTTTTGTTCTTTCTGCTTTTTCAGCCATATATGCTCCACTCATTCCTGATGTTCCCGTGGCTATGGATCCGGCTATTCCTGCGCTAATTATTGTTAAGGGTTGTAAAACACCTGCAACATATGCACCGATGACTACACCTAGCATTGTTAAAGCTCCATCAAAAGCATTCATTACAAAATATCTGCGTGTTATTGAAGCCACATCTGATATTTCACTGTATCTTTTCCATCTCTCTAAAGTTTTTTAAAATTCATTATTTTTTTCACTATACCAAAATAATTAATTTAATAAAACGTTTTTTTGGTTATTATTTTTTTGTTAAAAATTATCTAACATTTGTTTTTTTATCGGATTTTAGGCGATAAAATAGAAAACTATTTAAATTTATAAATTAAACTATATAAAAAATGGTGTTGGTTTGTCAAACAAAATGAGATTGGAAAAAAACAATAAAAACTTAGAAAATTCAGTTAAAATAATCTTAAAATCCAAAGCAAAATCAAAAATCTATATTTTTCTTCTTAAAAAAAACGGTGCAAAAACAGAAGATATAATAAAAGGAACAAATCTTCATCCAAGCACAATTAGAAAACTTCTTTCTGAAATGTTTGAACAAAAAATAATTTATAGAAAAAAAATAAAGAATGGTGCTGTTGGAAAAAACCCATATATTTATCACTGTATTAAACCTTTAAAACTTTTAAAAGAATATCTGTATGAGGTTGAAGATAAACTTAATCAAATCGCAAATTTAGAAACCCAAAAAAAACCTAATCAAAACTCCGTTAAAATCATAGTGAAGGAGAGATTAAACAGTTAATGATTTCAAAAAGATTAGCTAAATTGTTAGTTGAAAAACCAAAAACGGTTCTTCTAATTTTTTTTATTTTAACAGCTTTAGCCGGTCTTCAAGTAAGCAATATCTATATGGAATCTAATTTCACAAATTATTTACCTCAGGATGATCCCAATATTGAACTTTGGCAGAGAATAGATGAAGAGTTCAACATAGGATCCTCAATTATTATTCTTGTAAATCAAACAGATCGTTTTCATGATGTTATGTCTCCTCAAGTTTTAGAAGAGATGTATAAAATTGAGAGTTTGGTAAATAAATATAAAAATGATGATGGTCTGAAGGATGGTGTTGTATCAACTCGTAGTTTAGCATCATTGATTGTAAATGAAAAAAGCTATGAATATTTTGAAGAACTTGACGAAAATGATGTTTATAATGAAGTCGCTAAGCTTTCTGCTTTTAAATCTATGGAGGATGTACTTTACACTCATGATAATGACTATGCTGTTATTATAATTCAACTTACTTCTGATGCTGATTTTGAAGCAATTTTAGAGAAAACTGAACAAGCTGTTGAAAATGAGGGTAATGTCGACTCAACAATGATCATTACTGGTACTGCGGCTATGCAAAAAGCAATCCAGGAAGATAGCATGAGTAATCTTGTGATAATGTTTCCTATTGCTTTAGGTTTAGTTGCTTTAGTTATTATTTTGTTTTATCGCTCTCTAAAAGGAATTCTTATTGCTTTTCTTCCACCTGCCGCATCTTTGATTCTTACATTTGGCGTTCTTGGTGTTGTTCAACCTCAACTAACTATCATTTCCGTAGCTATTGTAGCTTTGTTGATGGGTCTAGGAGTTGACTACTCGATTCATTTAATAAATCGTATGGTCGAGGAACAAGATGCAGATAATCAATTTGAAAGAGTTCATAAAACATTAAAATCAACAGGACGAGCAGTATTTTTGTCAACTGTTACTACCATGATAGGCTTTGGTTCCTTAATGATTTCAAGTATGCCGCCAATTATTACTTTTGGTTTCGGTTGTGCTATTGGAATATTTTTTTGTTTTATTTCTGCTATAATTATTGTACCATGTCTTGTTTTATTGATGAATTTTAAAACAAAAGCCAAGCTTCCTAGTTGGGGAAAATCCGCGAGTTTAATAATTAAACATCGGCATAGAATTATCATTATATCTGTTTTTTTTGTTATTATGTCTCTTATCCTTATTCCAAAAGTTGAAAGTAATGTTAATTATTTTGATATGGCTCCAGAGGGACTTCCTGAAGTTGATGCAATAATAGAATACTCTAATCAGTTTGGAGGCGGAGCAAATTTTAATGGTATACTAGTCGAAACAGAGAAAAACGGTTTAGAGCAACCTGAAACTATTGAGGCAATCTATGAAATGGAGGAAGAAATTGAACGTAAAACAGGAGCCATAGCAACATCTGTTATAGATCCAATATATGAAACTACCAACGAAGTATCAAAATTGAATTCCACTGTGATAAGTAATAAACTTGAAAACCTAAGAGATTTATTAGAAAATACTTCCTTAGATATACCTCCGATTCAAAAATCGTTATTCAACAGATTCGCTGAAGAAAACCTTGTTGATGAAGATCATTCTAAAACGATAATTTTGATATCTATACAAACAGGTCTGAGCATCCAAGAATATGAGAAAATAATCGATCAGATAAATCAGATAACAGAAAACTATGAGATACCATATAACGGTCAAGCATCAAGAGTTACAGGCCAAGATGCAATAAATGTTGCAGTAAATAAGATACTTTTTGAAGAACAAACCCGGTCGATGATTGTCGCTTTGCTTTTTGTTTTATCTGCATTAATAATACTTTTTAATTCATCAAGATATGCTCTTTTAACTATAGTGCCTGTTATTTTTGTGTTAGCATGGGAACCTGGTTTCCTCGTTGCCATAAATGTTCCTTTATCTGTTGTTACAATATCAATTGGATCAATTATGGTAGGTATAGGTATAGACTATGGAGTTCATATCACACAAAGAATCCGTGAGAATATCGAAGAAGGAGCCTCAAAATTTGAAGCAACAAAAGATGCAATAGAAAAAACAGGTCTTTCATTGGTTGAAGCGTCATTAACAACTATAGCAGGACTTGCCGGTATCTATTTTGTAAACATACCAGCGTTACAAGAATTTGGACTTGTAATAATAATGATGACTGCTCTTTCATGTATTGCAGCTACATTGATACTCCCATATTTTTACTGTTCAAAACTAATAAAAGAAAAACCTACTTTTTATAAAAAGAAAAACCCTTAAGAGATTTTAAGAAGGGAATATCAAAAACAATGTTTCCCACTAAAATAATCACTCCGATTATTAGTTCACCTGTTAAATCAAGATTATTTAAAATAAAATCACGATTGTACCAATCATAAATAAAAAAAGAACCTACAATTATTGGAAGTATTACTAAAAATGGAGCAAAGATAAGTTCGGTTCTAATAATTTTTTCGACATTTTCTCTCTCATCTAAATACTTCATTTTTTTTGAATTATTTTTTTCTACCATGGTATTCCACCTGCATAAATTATCTGATCTGGTAGAATGTCTATCCCATAAAATTTTAAAGAAAGCCACATTAAACAAATAATAATAGCTGGCAAGATTTGTATCATGAAATCATCGTCAATCCAACGAAATTTTTTCGACTCACCAAAAAAAGCACTTCCGCCTCCTATTAAAGAAATAGATATTAAAACAATGAAATCAGAAGAATACCAGGTGACAACAAAAAATAGCATGCAGACCAAAAATCCTGAAATATAAAACATTTTTTTATCAACTTTTCTACGCAACTCTCCGATAATCGGGTCAGCAAAACATCCGCATAAAATACAAGGGATTGCTATCTGCTGAGGAAAAAAAAGTAAAAGAATTACAATAGCAAATCCAAAAAAAAGATAACTTCCTATTCGTTTTTTTTCATAGAATCTTAAACCAAAAAAATGACTGCTGCTGATTTTTCCTTTAACTCTTAATATTTCAATAATTGTAGCTACACTCAAAATTATTATTGGAATAATTGTTTTTAAAAGATTAACCCATTTAACATCAGGTAGAACGTAATAAATTAAAAAAACCGCTCCAAAACTATGAAAGACTCTGCGGTACCAGTGCACATCAAAATTAACCTGATTGATTTTTTCACGTGTTTTTTTTATTTGCTCTTTAAGTTTTACCATGTGTTTAATTATGAAACAAAGTAAAAGTATTATAAAATGCTGATTGTGTTATTTGTTCTGAAGAGTTGTAACACCTTGTTTTCCACCAACGATTGCCATATCTGCTAAACCTACAAATAAACCATTTTCTACAACGCCTGGTATTAGGTTAAGGTTTTTCTCTAATTCTTCTGGATCCGTGATTCTTCCAAAATCACAATCAAGGATGTAATTGCCATTATCTGTTACAAATGGATGATCCATTATTTTTCTAAGATCTGTTTCACATTCATATTCTTCTATTGCTTTTTGTGTTGCAGTCCAACTAAATTTCACGATTTCAACCGGTAATGGAAAGTTTATACCTATTGCTTTAACTATTTTAGAATCATCTGCTACTACAATCATTTTTTTTGAATGATAAGCTATTATTTTTTCTCTAGTTAGTGCCCCTCCTCCACCTTTTATTAGATTAAGATTTGAATCTACTTCATCAGCTCCATCTATGGTAAGATCGATTTCAGGGTTATCCTCTAATGTTGTTAAAGGTATACCTAACTCTTTGGCAAGTTTTTTTGTATGTACTGAGGTAGGAATTCCAAGAATATCTAAACCCTCGTTTTTCACCATTTCACCTAGTTTTAGTATCGAGTATTTTACAGTTGATCCTGTTCCTAATCCTACAACCATTCCGTTTTCTACATATTCAGTGGCTTTTACACCAGCCAATTCTTTTAGTTGTTCTCTATCCACCGGTTCATCCCACATTGGTAATACAATATTTAGTACAAAAATTTATACTTAATATTCTTTATTACCAGTTCTTTGAGGAACAATGTTAGCGAAGTGTAGTGAACATGGATATTTCCGTGGCGATTTATGTCCGATATGCAATCGAGAAGGAAAATTTATAATGAACCCTCAGGAGATGAACTCTCTAAGTCGAATTATGGCTGGAGCTCTTCGTCATTTTCCAGAAAAAATTGGTGTAATGATGGATGGGCATGGTTGGGTTGAAATCTCCGATTTGATAGATGCGATTGGGACAGGCAGGTCAGGTTTTGATTGGCTTAAAAAACATCATATAGAGGCGTTAGCAGATACGGATCCGCGAGGGCGGTATCAGGTTGATGGCGGTATGATTCGAGCTACATATGGGCATACAATCGATATTAATCTTGATGATCTTCCAGAAGCAGAAATTGATGATTTTTTTTACCCTGTTACAGAAGAGGAATCAGATATAGTTATTGAAGGAGGGCTTCATCCAACAGATAGAAAAAAAGTTCATCTTAGTGGAACAATTCAGAAAGCACGTGAAGCAGGAAATGTTAGATCCGAGAACCCGTTGATTCTGAAAATAGATGGTAAAAAAGCAAAAGAAGATGGAATAAAAATTTATCATGCTGGCAGAGACGTTTATATAACAAATGAAGTTGATGCAAAATACATTTCAAAAGCAGAAGGATAATCGGGACTAACAGTAAAGCTTAATAAAAAAATATTAATGACCTTTCTTTCTAAAACCGTATAATTATGTATAACAAATTTGGTTTTTTTTGGGCTTGTAGCTCAGCTAGGTAGAGCAATCGGCTCTTAACCGATTGGCCTGGGGTTCGAATCCCCACAAGCCCGCTTCTAAATTAAAAAAATATGGGAAAAATCTAAGTCTGAATTTATTTTTTTATTCTGCAGGTAGCATAGTTATTAGAGATATCCCTGCATAGCATACGAAGTTATCTTGACCAAATCCAAGTTTTCCGATGTTTAGATAAATCCCTGAGAAACCTATGGTTTGAAGATTATGAGGACCCATCCTCTCTTTCAATTTAGGGGAATCACGAATTAAAGGCCACATAAGAACTGCTGAATAACCTGTTTGATAGTTTGTTAACATTGGATCAAACACAAAACCTGCAAACGCTTTAGGTTCTTCAAAGGATACAGTATATGCTCTTTTTGCAAAACCCGCACTTATTACTACACTTGGCAATAAAATTCCTAAACTGCTCGAGCCATCATAATTGGGTATCGATTCTACTATATCTATAGAATCGACCTCTGTTGAATCATCTGGTAAAGCACTGTTTATTTTATCACTTATAGATATAGCGGTGTTTTCTAATTCTTGTATGTCTCCATCTCCATTAAGATAATAATCATAAGCAGCATCTTTTAATTCTTCAGCAGTGTTGATAACACCGTTATTTTTTAAATCTGATATGATTTCTTCAAAATCTGATTCTGAAATTTCTTGCTCTATGTAATTGACATTTCCATTTTTTACTATAAATATTCTAATATAAAGATCAGAATTTCCTGAATTTTTTATTTTCTTATCAAAAAGGGTAATCCCTATTGTTGGTGTTGCTGTAACGCATAAAAATAAGCAGGTTATTGCTATAGCAAATAGCATCTTCCTTTTCATATATATTTACACCGTCCATTCAACGGTATTTATGTATAGTAAACCGCCGGTGACGTAAATTATAGTATAATAATACCTAAAATCATTATGTATGGTAGGCTATTTAAGTTTTATGAATAATTTTTATATTAATTCTTTTAAAGTTTATTTTACTGTTTTTTCCGAATTTTTGTTTTTTTATTAATAACTATTTTTTGGCTATTTTTTTCGTATTTTTGGATAGATTTATGTAATATTATATATAAATATGCGAAACTATTTATATAATAACTTACAAATATTAATAATTGGGGCCTTATTTTAAATAATAAGAGGGAATGATATGCAAAAATTATTAAAGAAGAATACATGCCATGTTTCTTCAAACATATATTTTACAAAGCTTTTGGTTCTAACATTAACAATCATCCTACTCTTTTCAACAATAGCAACATCTGCAAACGCAGCAATTTTTGAAAATAAAAAAGAAGAAAATATCGAAGATACAAATTCTTCAGAAAATCCGGATAGCTCTGGTTTGTTAAATGGTGGTTTTAAGAATAGCAGACTTGGTCAGAGACTATCTTCTGCTAAAGAAAAAATAAAAGATTTTTTTAACCAGGATAAAAAAAACGATAATGAAATTGAAGGTTCTTCTCGTTTGTTAGATGGTTCTAGAGATCATAGATTACTTGGTTTTTTAGATGATCTGCTTACTTTTCATACTAATTATTCTGGTGTGGAAAAAAATACTTCTTTAGGACTTTTTCAGACTATAAAGGTGGATGTTGATGGAGCGGGTGGTGATGATGTTTCTGCTCGTGTAACAGTGCTGCCTGGTTTTGATTTTAAAACATTGTCTTTTACTATTAACTTTAATTTGAATATAGAACTTCTCAATGGAAACAGTATAAATCAAAATGGTTATCTAAGAACATATGCTCAGTTAAATTTCCCGGGTTTTTTAATAAAAAATCTAACCGATGAAAATGTAAAATTTGGATATATCTCTGAAAACGGAGAAAAAATCCCAAGTAGCTGCACTGTAACTTATAAACTTGCACCAAATATATTAAATCCAGCAAAAAAACCAGGGCATTCTTTTGAAATCAAACCGGGGAATAATGATAACAACAAAATATCTTTATTTTGTGATGTTTTAGGCTGGAGTTTTTATGCAACCTATGATTCTTATGTAAAATCATCAATCAAAATACAAGATCCAATAGGTCCTTATGATCGAGAATTTTCAATAAGTACTGAAGAAAAAACAAATGTAAAATTTCATCATGAAAGAATAAGCAAAAAGGGTAAACCAGTAAATGTTGGCTTTTATATTGAAGATTTACCTAAAAATGTTGAATTTACTTGGAAAACTAAAATATCAATATTGTCTAGTGAAAAAATTGAATTGGGATATAAAAAAACAAGCAGTCAAAACGTTAACATTCTGTTTTATAAAGAATTATTTAATGAAAGAAAATTTAATTATTTTTTTGTAAAATATCTCCCCTCAGAAGTATCATTTATTTTTTCATCTTTTATGTTACAAGGATATCTTGAATTAAACACAGGCGGAGAATCAATAAGCCAAATTGGTTTATATGATGACTTGTTTAAACCAAAAATAGGAGTTTATTTAGCAGATCTTCCCTCAACAAATCGTATAGATTTTCAATTCAGACTCGGTTTATTTAGAGAAACAGAAATCAGTTTTTATTCAGACACAGAAGGCCTTTCTTTCAATGCTTTCGGATCAGAAATTAGTGTTTTAGATAGCGAAAGTTCCTTTGATTTACAAATAAAATCACAAAGTAATCTAGATATAACTATATATTTTAATTTATTAAAAGGAAGATTTGAAATAGATAATAAAGACCCACTTGAATTAGAAGCTTATTTTAATTTCGAATCAGATTTTTTATATGCTTCAGGAAATGGCCATATAGAAGGCTCAAATGAACCTTTTGTCCTAGACTTAAATGGTTTTGTAAATGGTATACTAGTCGATGACATAGATCTTGGCTTAGGCTTTGAGATTAAAAACGGAGGAGGTTTCACTCTACATAATTTTGACATTGAGTTAGAAGATGCTCCAGTTTATATTTTAGATTCAGGGAACATGATACCGGGTCATAGTTTAATGGATATGCAGTTCAGCATAAAAAATCTGATTTTTGAAAGAACTACTTCATCTTCTAGAGAAGGCGTTATTTCATTTATGCCAATTTTACCATTAAGAGACTTAGGATGGGATGAATTAATTGATTCAGTGATAATCAAAACATATGTTTCTAAAGAATGCGTTTTGTCAGTTGACCGTTTAGATTTTGATTTAGATTTAACAGAAATAGCTGTTCCAAATGTGAATATCACATCACCTGAAGACGGATCTGTTGTAAATAACACCGCTTCTATTGAGGGAACAAGCGGGCCTGGAGTAAACGGTCATAATGTTGATTATGTCGAAGTAAAAATCGGTCAAGATCCTTGGAAAAAAGCAAGTAAGATAGGTGCATCTTGGAATAATTGGATGGTTGAGTGGGATACAACAAATTATCCTGGTGGTAACTATGTTATAAAAGCTCGTAGTTATGATGGATCTTATTATTCGCCATTAGACAGCATAACTCTAAAAATAAATGGAACCGGCGGATCTGATGACGATGACGATGATGATATTATTGATAAACCAACTATCTCAATAAACCCAGTAATACCTCCCGTTTCAGGTGTAGTTACAATAAGCGGTTCAACTACTCCAGGAGAAGCGGGTCGACCAGTTGAACTCGTTCAAATTCAAATAGCAGATGAACCTTGGATGAATCTTAGCGGTACAACAAGTTGGAGTTATAACTGGGATTCTTCATCTAAACCCATAGCCCGAGTCATAGTTAAAGCGCGTTGTTATGATGGTGTAAACTATTCTAACAATGAATCTATAACTTTGATAATTAAAAACGTAGATATTTTAGAAAATTCAATAATTTTTGAAATCGAAAAAGAAAAATCAACATATGTGAATATATCAAATCTTAATATCAATTATAAAAAAACATTCTTACCAAAAAATGGTAATGTTCCAGATCCAATGGAAGTAAAATTTTCATGGAAATCACTTGAAATAACAAGCTCAACTTCTTCCTCAAAATTTTCATTTGTTTTAGATAAAAACGATCATTCAGTTAGCACAAGCAGATCAAGCCCTGGCAGTAAAATAACTTTAACCGATCTACATTTTGAAATTAACAACCTTGATTTATCTTCTGTTTTACCTGCTTTAAAAGATGTTGATTCCATGCTACATGTTGACCGCCTAATTTGGGATAACACTGCTGCTACAGAAAGTGGATTTTATCTTAATGTAGGCCCAATTGAAGACGATGGAGACGGCAGTTTAACAATAAGTGGAGAAATAGAACTTTCTAGCCAATTAGAATTATTTGGTTTCTATTTCAGACTCAACAATTTTAGCTATGCCAAACCTGATCTTCACCTTGTGGGATTTACAAGATTTTCCTTTGGTATGAATGTCACGATAGAAAACGTGACTTGGAAAATCTCATCAGATATGTCCTGGGGTTGGATTAATATCAGCGGTGACGGTTATATTTCTGTAGATTTAAACATAAAAAAAGAAGGAAGCAATGAACTACTTTTTGAATTATCTGGTGTTTTCTACTTAGAAGGTGAAAATGAAGGCCTTGTTTTTTCCTGGGAAACTATTGATGATATAAAATATTTCACTATTGATGGAGCTGCCAGCATAATAGTTGACAATCTTAAGTTACATATAAGAGATATAATAAAGATATCTAACCTTTCTTTTGAAGGTAAATTTGAAGCCAATTTGCAACAGATCAACAATGAAGGAGGTAAGATCTGGGCTGGAGAAGTTTTAGCCTTTTTAAAACTTGATGGTGACGGAAAAGGAAGTATAGATTTAGATTTTGATATAGAAAAAATCGGTAATCTTATTCCTTCTATGACAATTGAAGGTATATTAGATGTAGATTTAGATTATGGTTTTGATGTTGAGGATGGATTGTTGGGAGTTAAAGTTACTTTTAATGAAACAGGTGCTCCTTCTTTTGAAATCGTTGACGGCGGAGGTAATGCTGAACTTGACCTATCCGGCTATATTTCATTAAAAGATTTTCTTTTCAATTATCCTGAAAAAAATATATTTGTATCCTGGTCTAATATTGAAATAAATGGTGATATTCATCCAACAATATTCTTAACAAAAAACAAAGTCAAATTAAGATTAGATACTGAAACTGAAGATATCACTATTATTAAAATTGAAAACTTAGTTGGATCTATACCAGATTTTTCAGGTTCTTTAGGTTATTGTTCATTATCAGTTGGCGCTGCTGGTTTTATTGAATTTCTGTTTGATAAGAATGAAAACAATGTTCTTACTATAGATGCACAAGCTGTACTTGATTTAGTTATAGAGGATGTATATCTTGTTGCTCCAGGCATAGCTGCATCCTGTAAAGAAATTGATCTACCAATTCAAGCATCAGCAACGGGTACAATTGTTTTTGGTGAAGGATTTCAAATAGAGGGTTTTGCAGGAGCTATTGGAATATCTGGCAGAATTCACATATTAGGCTTATCTATTAAATCACCTCAAATTTCTGCATATCTTAGCGCTAATGTATATGGAAATTTTAATGTCGCAGGAAATGACCAAGTTATACAAGTTTCTGGTTATGCTGGAGGCTATCTTCACATATCTGGAGGAGGTTTCATAAGTACACCTGCTTTTGGTACATTATACATAGGTGGAACCCTACAACTTTCTGGAGCAGCTTCTGGTTCTGCAACAATTGGAATCGGTAATGATAATGGAGGTTTTACAATTAATGGCGTAAGTGGTTATATCAGTGGAGCAGTATTAGCCGATGTATCCATGACAAAAGGATTAACATTGTTTACTGAAGAACAAATCGATACATTTTGTAGTAATACACTTAATACAATTGGCAATCAACTAAATGATATTATAGAAGCCTATAATCTTAGCTCATTTATAAACAGTGTAATCAACTTAATTGAAACTGGTTTTGTAGAACCAAATTCTAAAGATATCATAGTAACAGGATCTCTTGATATTGGCGCTCAAGGTTTTATATATTTCACATATACGCCTGGTAGTCTTTATGTAGCTGGAAATCTAAACGGTGGTGCATCTGTTAAAATTACTGGATTGGAATTAACTTTTTATGATCGTTGGAATATCGCCGCTCTTCAGGAAATAACAATACTTCAAGGAAGCCTAAATTTTGCACTAAGTACAAGTAGCAAATACTTTGAAATTGGTGTAGACGGAGTAGTACTTGGCGTTGATTTGATTGAATTCACTGATTTACAGACTAATACAAAGATAGATGTTGATTTAGGAGTAGCGCAGTTTGAAGATAACTCGATTAGAATGGAATGGACTGGAGCTTTGAAAAATCTTAAGCCAGATAGCCTAAAATTCATTTTTGGTGGAGGGCAATTTACACTTGGTTATATCAGAATTAATGTTAACAATGAAGAAGTATTTTATATGGATGTTGGGACGATAAGTATCAGTGGTTTTATACATGTTGATGAAATAAGTTACAGCGATTCTAAAATTGATGGATTCCATGTTATAAGCAATTTAGATGCATCTGTTGGAATAGTGTCAATAACATTACAAGATGTGTTTTCATTTTCACTTTCAGTAAATGGACAATTAGTGGGAGATCTCGGTGCATATTGGGAGAAAGATACTGAAGGCAATCTGGATAGTGTAACCGTAACAAGTAATTCAGGTTTAGATTTAGAGATAAATATTGAAATCGAAGTAAATGGAAATCATGTTTATCTTAGCATACCAGATATTTCTGCTGGTGATTTTACAATTGAATGGGAAAAAGGCAGCAGTCTTTCCATACAATCTCAATCTGGTTTTCAAGGTTCAATAATACAATTAAAAGTAAATAGTGATGTCGTTTTTTCAGCTTTTGATTTTGGTATTTCTCCGAACAGTGATATAACTGTTGAATGGGATTATATGGATGGTAATGCTAAATGTGTAAAAGCAACCACCTCAGCTGGTTTTAATGGATATCTATCAACTATTCAGCTTAACTCTCAAACTATTCTTGATATAAATGTAGAAATGTCCTCGGGTTCCAGTTTAGAATATCGTGATTGGCATACTTTCCATGACGGTCTTGATTGGAGTAAAGATTTTTATTTTGATGGTTCAATAACCGTTACTGTTTGTAGGATTACATTAAATGGAGAAGTCGTTGACATTTCAGGTACTTTGACTGGTGATAACGCACGCATTGCTAGAGGTGGCCTTGATAGCGATTCAAACTTGATATATCTTATACAATCAAGTGATAGTATGAGCACTGTGTCTGATCTTTCTTTTTCAGCACAAAATGTTGATTTGTCAGGCTCAGTAGATTGGAGTGGAGATCTGAGATCATATTTTGATTTAGTTTGGCATGAAGGTCAGGGTACTGGAAAATCGTTTTACTTCCAAAGTAATAATGGATTTGATGGAACAACAACATTAGATGTTGGAAATTTCCATATGGTTGGCTCAAGAACATTAGAATCAGGAGATTGTTCAATTGCTTTTGATTTAGATGGAGGAAGTAGCGATATTAAACAATTTTTTATGGATACTACACCTAATTCATTTATCCAACATATTAATTTTGAATTCTGTTATGGTGCAAATGATGCAATTAAAATTCTTGATGTCGGTAACATTTGGGCAAATGGAAAATGGATACATTGGGATTTCATAAGGATCCCTCCATATTATGATGATGGCGGAGAAATAGGTAAAGGTAGTGGAGATGAACAACCAACTATTCAAGTAACAGAAGACGGAGGCAGCTCTTGGGATCAAATATGGCCCTATGGAGTTCAACCTCCAAATGCTGATGCAGGAGGTCCGTATTCAGTGGATACTGGTCAACCAGTAACCTTTGATGCATCAAACAGTTCTGATCCAAACGGTGATGTTTTACAATACAGATGGGATTTTGATTACACAGGTCCATTAGATATCTTCTGGGATACTAGTTGGTTAGATGACCCCGTCTATGAATATAGTGGTTATTCTCAGAATGGTGTTTATACTGTTAAATTACAGGTTCGAGAAAAAGATACAATATTGAAACTTAAAGATAATGATACAACAACAGTTACAGTTTCTGATCTAGATGAAATGAATGTCGATATTCAATTTGTTGGTAATGAACTATATGAATTTGAAGACTACACTGTACATGTAACTGATGCAACCACAGGTGATACTTTACAAGGAGCAACAGTATATATTAGAACATATGACGGCGATGGTAATATTGATCATGAAGAACAAGGCATTACCGATGGCAATGGTGATGCATTTTTCACAGCAATAGAGGTACCATATGAAGATCCATTTGACTATATAACCTGTGAAGCCAATGTGACGATGTTAGGATATAACCAAAAGGCAGTATATTTCAATGTACATGATACAACAGGCACACTACATGGTTGGGTTATTGATCCTCATACTGGCGAGGGTATCGGTGGAGCTGTTGTTTCCACTGATGTTGGTGGTTACTCTGTTACAACCCTTGAGTATGGTGCACAGGTTGGTCGTTATGAAATGGAAGTTGAAGAAGGAACATATGTTCTAACTGCAACTCATGATGAATATCTTACTAATTCAACAGACCCAATTACTGTATCACGTGGAGATTGGACAAATATTGATATACCTATGGATATTGATAATGCTGCTCCTGTAGCGGTGATTAGCGGTTCTTATTATGTTGATATTGGTGAAAATGTTGTTTTTGATCCGTGGAGTAGCTATGATCCTGATTCTCCTGATGATGAGATTGTTGAGCAGAGATGGTTGTGGAGTGGTACCCCTGGTAGTGGTTGGAGCATCGATTGGATTCCATTTGATGCTGATACTCAAACTGAGGTCCCCTCTCATGTATATCAGGATCCTGGAGACCATACTGCTTGTTTACAAGTAAAAGATAGTTATGGTTGGGAGAGTAATATTGCTACTGTTACTGTTCATGTATCTGATGATAGTAGTTGGAAGTCTCCTGATACTAGTTCTTATACTCTTTATTGGGCTGATAGAACTAAGGCATATGATGAGAATGATGATTCCTATGCTTATTATCATAATCCTACTGATACTGGTTGGAGTAATAAACCTTTACGACTCAATTTGAATAGCAAGATTTCTTGTGATGGTTTCAGGTTTAAGGCCAAAAAGTATGATCATCTTGAAATGGTTCGTGTTGAGTTGTTTGATGGTGATGATTTAAAATTCAGTCAGGATTATTCTAGCTGGGAGATTAGATGGTATTGGAGTAATTTCAATATTGGTACGGTTTCCGGTATAGATCGTGCTGATATTTATTTCAAACTTGAAAGCGGTTATACCTTCGGCGGTCTTGATCCTCATTGGGCTTGTGTTTATGAATTTGATTTCAAAAAAGTAAGTTCTGATAGTAATGCTTATATTCACAAATATGTCTATGATTCAGATACTTCTCAACCTATTGCATCAGCAAGTGTTAGCACTTCCGGCACTTCAGACACTACTAACTCTACGGGTTATTACAGTTTAACTGTAAGCCCTGGTTCTCATACAGTTACTGCTAGTAAAACTGGTTATATATCTCAAAGCCAGACTGTTAGCGTTTCAGCAGGACAGACTGTTTCCTTAAATTTCTATCTTGATCCTGAACCAACAATTGGTACATTACATGGCTGGGTTTATGATTCACAAACAAATGATGGAATAGGTCTTGCAACTGTTGAGACTGATGTTGGTGGGTACTCAGCAACGACCCTTGAATATGGGATACAGGTCGGTCGTTATGAGATGGATGTGGATCCTGGTACTTATTATCTAACTGCAAGTCATAGTGATTATCAATCTGATACTATTGGCCCTATAGTTGTCGATTCAGGTGATTATCTTCAAAATGATATTTATCTTGACCCAAATGTTGCTGCCCCTCAAGTAAGTACTCTAACTGAGTCAGGCGTAGGAACAACATATGTGACATTAAGAGGAAAAATTGACAACGATGGCGGAGAATCCTGTCAAGTGAGGTTTAGATATCGCGAGTTAGGAACTTCCACGTGGTTATATCCATCCAATTGGGGTGGTTCATACTCTACTGGTCAAACTTTTTCAGAGTATTTAAATGGTTTAACACCTGATGAAACTTATGAATATCAAGCAGGTGCTAAAAATTCGGCAACATCAGGAACTTGGGATACCTCTTCAGAGCAGTTTACAACAGAACCAAATACAGGAACAATCAAGGGTTATGTATATGCTAACAGTGGAGATCCACTTTATAATGCATATGTGTATACAAACACAGGGGGTTATAGTGATTATACAAGCAGTAGCGGCTATTATTCGATGACTGTTGAAGCCGGCTCTTATTCAGTTACTGCCTCAAAAACAAATTATCAATCAGAGACAAGCGGAACAATATATGTAAACGCTGGTGATATTAAAACCCAGAATTTTTATCTAAGTGCTAATGCTTGGCTCTACGGTTTTGTTTATGATGAATTTGGAGATCCATTAGGTGGTGCAAAGGTCCAACTTGATACGGGTGAATATGTTTACACACTTAGTTATGGCGTCCAAAAAGGAAGATATGATTTTGGTTCAGATGATATTAGTGTTGGAACTTATGATATAACAGCTAGTAAATCAAGTTATGTTTCACACACAGAATACAATCATCAAATCAATCCAGGTGGTAATTCTTTAGATTTCTATCTTGATGAAGAACTCAGTAATCCATCTGTTTCAACTCAGGCGGCAACTGAGGTGACCGCAGCAGGAGCAAAACTAAATGGTTATCTAAATGGTTTAGGCGGCGCGTCATCCTGTCAGGTATGGTTTGTATATGACACTACCTCTCATAGCAATTATCAATATTATTCAAGTAGCACAACTCATCAAACTAAATTTTCAACAGGTTCGTTTTACCAAACTATCAGTGGTCTTTCAGCTAACACAAATTATTATTTCAGGGCAGTTGCACAAAATTCACAAGGGACTGTTCAGGGTTTAGAAGAAGAATTCACAACTAGTACATGTTTCCTAGCAGGCACCAAAATTACAATGGCAGATGATACTATAAAAAATATTGAGGATATCAAAAAAGGTGAAATGGTAAAATCTTTCGATCAAGTTAACCAGGAAGTCACCTCTGGTAAAGTCGTACAAATATTCCATCATATAGAGCCAGAAGATATGGCTGATAGTTATCTTGTGATAAACAACATGCTAAAAGTAACATCAAATCATCCAATATTTGTAAATAATGAATGGGTTGAAGCTGGAAATATAAAAATTGGTGACAAACTTAATGATATACATGGTTCAACTATAATTGTGAAATCAATCATACAAAAACATGAAAAAGTACCAACATACAATATAGAAGTCGAAACTTATCATACTTATTTTGCTGAAAACATCCTGGTTCATAACAAACCAAGTCCAGGATGGATTAGGCCAGATGTTGCATTGGATACAACTGGTTGGTATAATGAAAACAATGCACGTGACACCTCTACAACAAGTTATTCTCATTATTATAAAATTGGTGATGATGGATATACAGATTATGCATTGACTCTTACATTTAATAGCTTGGTATCATGCGATCAAATAAAGATAAAAGCTAGAAAGATAACACAGTTACAATATATGACAGTTAAACTTTATGACGGAAGCAATTTAAAAGAAACATGTTTCTTCACCAGTTGGGATGACCAGGTCTATAGATATGATTCATTTACTACAACACAGATAAATAAAGTTAAAATAACTTTTACACTGAATTCTGGATTTGGATATGGTGTTTATCAACCAAGAGTTTACGACTTTCAGGTTTATCGTGTATAAACCCACATCTATTTTTCTTGTAATATCTTGCAGGAAAACTAGAAAATTGGATCATATAATCCTATAAAATATCCTTAATAATTTCATTAAAGTCAATTATAAAATAATAACTGGATTTTCCAATATATGTCTGAGAAAATATACCTCGTTTTTATTATAATGAAAACATATATATAATAAACTATTTATACTTTGAACCACAAATTAATAAGGAATACTATATAATAGAGGGAGAAAAAAAATCTAATCCAATACTTTGGAGGATTTATAGATGAAAAAGATAATAGATGATAAGGTTTCAAAAAAAAGCTATAGAAAAAAATCAATTAAAATTATATCAATTTTTCTAGTTCTACTGATGGTACTATCAGTGGCAACATCAACTGCCAATGCTTCTTTTATAGAAAAATCAGAAGACGATAATGAAAATTTAGATGAAAATAACTCGGAAGAAACTCCGGATAATTCTGGTTTGTTAAATGGTGGTTTTAAGAATACCAAACTTGGGGAAAGACTTTCTTCGGCTAAAGAAAAAATAAAAGATTTTTTTAA
>CAYLLH010000031.1:0-28572 GCA_964384785.1 uncultured Thermoplasmatales archaeon
TTTCGAAACAGAGAAAGAAGAACAAGAAACCTATGATCCAGAAATAAAAATAGAACAACCAACAAATGGAATATATTTCAGCAACTCAAAACTACTAAACCTTCCTGGTTTAACACTAATCATTGGACCCATCGATATACAAGTCAATGCATCTGATGAAGATGGAACAATAGAAAAAGTTGAATTCCTAATTGACAATGTTTCAAGATACAATGAAACCAGTGGAAAAAACAACTGGACATGGAATGAAAGAATCTTCGGAAGACATACTATAAAAGTCAGAGCATATGATAACGATGATAACATAGCAGAAGATAAAATTCAGGTAATAATCTTCAACCTTGCACTGTAGAACAATTTTTTCAAAAACTTTTTTTTCTTTTTTTCAACTAATTTAATGTAGTAAAACAAAATTAACCTTTTTTTATTGCCGTTGTAGCTTAGGTGGCTTGAGCGGCTGATTCGTAATCAGCAGGCCGAGGGTTCAAATCCCTCCAACGGCTTTCTAATATCATTTTTTATGTTCTTTTATCTGTTCTCTGTTTAATCGATAATATGTTTTATCCAAAGGCGATGCTTTGTTTTTTCTATAAAACCCTATAGCGGGTTTATTCCAATTATATACACACCATTCCATACGACCGTAGTTTTCATTGTTTGCTTTGTCTACACAGAATTCAAACATTTTCTGACCTATTCCCTTTCCACGGTATTCATCCAAAACAAAAAGATCCTCTAAATACAAAGTTGGTAATCCTTGATATGTTGAATAGGTATCAAGTAGGATAAAATATCCAATATATTCATCATTGTATCTGGCCAGATATGCTTCATAACGAGGGTTTTTTGAAAAAGCATCTTTTTCAAGACGGTTTTTAACGTTTTCATTCAAGCATCCTTGTTTTTCATATTCAGCTAGTTTTTTAACAAAGTTGAAAAAAACATCAAAGTTATCAGGGTTTACTTTTTCAAAATTTAAATCATCATTCATATTTCTTCTAACAAAAAACTGTTTACATGTTTATGTATTTTTTCTTAACATATTTACTTGTACACAGATGAACAAGTGCTCCATATTTCATACCGAATTTGATTTTATCTCCGATATTGTAATTGTTGTTTTTGATTTCAACTATGATATGATCACTGCTGCTTCCAAGAATATCAATATTTTCATCATATGGTTTTAAATCCTCTACTATAACATCTTGTTTTCCAAGTGCTACAATTCCTCGAATTATTTCTCCACGGTCTTTGAATTCTGGTGTTTCACCAAACGCGTTCTGAGTAACCATTCCATAGGGTTTAGATCGCTTTTTTTTAAGCTCAATAATTTCAGCTTCTACAAAAAAAGTATCCTGAAAACAACCCGGTATAGCTGAACGATTTACTGTTTCAAGTCCCAGAAGTATTCCTTCACCTATACGAAGATTATTTATTCTTCCTTGATCTATTTTTTCAATAAGCGATGGAATATTTGCAGAGTTTCCACCGCTGACTATTTCAAATTTTATGTTATGTTTTTCTTCTGTTTCCGTTATTATTTTATTGAATTCTTTAATCTTCTCATTGGTTGGAGCAACACCTCCGAAACAGGCAAGGTTCATGCCTATCCCCTGGATTTTTATTCCCTGTAAACTTTGAATCTGTTCGATTTTTTCATCTAATTCAGAAGGATTCATTCCCTCTCGCAGGTCACCCATTTCAACCATTAGAATAATTTTATGTTTTTCACCATGGTTAATAGATTCTTCTGAAAGTTTTTGAATTACTTTTAATTCTGATTGTAAAGATATATCGGCATACTCTACCACGTCTTTTATTTCACTAATCATTGGTGTTCTAAGAAGCATAAGTTTTTTTTGAATACCTGCGTTTTTCAAGTTTTTAAGGTTTTCAACACGTGAATCAGCAACTGATGAAACACCGCCTTTGATCATAGCCTTAGCAATCTTCGGATCTCCACATGATGCCTTAGTTACACCAGTTATAGTTATATCAAATTTTTTCCCTAGTTTAACGATATTTTCAGTGTTTCTCTGTATTTTTTCTAAATCAATAGTAAGCTGTGGATAGTTGCTAATTTTTATAAACCTCCAGCAGGTATTTTAGAAGATAGTTTGCTGTATCTATTACTTCTTGTTTATTTACATATTCATCAGGTGCATGAATGTTTCCACCACCGGGTCCAAAAACCAATGTTGGAACTTTTGCACGTGTTCCAAAAAGATTAAAATCTCCAACACTTTTTGTTGAAAACTTACAAATGGGGTCATCAATATTTTTTTGTTGATTATTTTTCTCTAGTATGCTCATGAAAAGAGTAATATAATCACTTTTTTGAAAAAGATAAGGTTTATATTCCAGTTCAGGTCCTGGGCAGTGTCTACGGTAAATATTTACCTTGGCTTTCAAATTTAAAGCCTTAACTATCTTATTGATTTCTCTTATAACTGTTTCAGCACTCTCTCCAAGCATTACCTGACGATTAATAAGAACTTTACAATAACTTGGTACTGTGAAAGAATAATCTCCTCCGTCTATGTTTAAAACAACATAATGACCTCTCCCTCTTTTGATATGGGTGAATATATCAAAACGAGCAAGTTCTGATATTAATGTTGATGCATCATGTAAAGCATTAACGCCTGATGATGGATGTGAGGCATGTGCAGCCTTTCCAAAAAATTCTAACTCGAGAAGTACTCTTCCCTCCGCTCCAACTATAGGTACTGGGAATTGTGATTTATGGATTTTTTGATGAGTGAAACAATAATCATTCTGAGTTAAAAGGGGTGATGGTTCAGTGATTATTGTTAAACTATAATCTTTTAGATCAAACTCTCTAAGTAATGTATCTGTTCCAATGGAAAATGGTGCTTCCTCTCCGAAAACACAACTAAGGAAAAGTTCACCATTAACTTCATCTACTCTTTCAAGAAATGATAAAAATGCTATGATTTCAGCAGCACAACCTGCTTTCATATCAGCAGCACCACGACCAAAAATTTTACCATTTTCTTCTTCGGCATCAAATGGTGGGTGGCTCCAAGTTTTAGGGTCATCCACACCAACAGTGTCCAAATGGCCATTAAGCATTATTTTTGGTCCTTCACCATTACCTACTTTCAAATATAAATTAGAATAATCATAATACTCAATATAAGGATTTTTTACTGTTTGAAAACGTACATCAAAACCTTTTCCTTTCAAATATTTATGTACAAAATCATAGATTTCGTTTCCATCTTTAACTGAGCTGGGTATACGAATCAAATCTTTGGTTAAATCAATTAATTCTGTTTCCTCATCTTTGTTAAGTTGATTCATCCTCCTCATCTTCTTCGTATTCCTCACCACCACTATAAATCATTCTGTAATATTTTTTACGCAAACCCATCTTTTCATAAAGTTTTATCGCTCTTTTATTATTTGTTTCAACATGAAGCGAAAGATCACCCTTTGTAACTTCTATTGATTCCTGTAACAACTGGGTTGCTATACCTCTTCCTTTTACACTTTTTTTAGTAGCAATATATGAAAGATGATATTTTGGGAAAAATGTATCAAAACCTGATCTAGAAAGAATAGCTATCCCAACAAGTGTCTCATGATCAAAAGCACCTAAAACATATCCTTTTTCAAAAGCATTCTCCACAGCATCCTTCATTTCATCTACAGGATCTGAAAACTCTAGAAGCCATTCATCGAGTTTATCTAAAAACGTTTCATATGTGGTATTCAAATCTTTTTTTTCAAGTATTCTAAGATCAAGATCAATGTTTCCATCATCAAGTAATAGTATATGGTTCCCATTTTTGATCTTACCTTGTTTAACTGCTTTAATAAAACCTGCAACAGGATAAGAGTTAGCTTCATTTAGATGAAGATTATGTGCTTTTTTGATTTTTTTATAACCCTCTATTAATTCTTCATCTGTTACAGCTATTGCTCCACCATAAGTATCATGTATAGCATTTAATGCATCCTGACCATTAAGACAATTCCAGTTAACCATATGTTTGCTAAGATCAGTATTTTTGATGTCTTCTTCCGGATCAAGCTCTAATATTTCTTCTTTTCCTTTTTTGTATGATTCTATAATTGCGTTACCGTTATCTGTTCCAACCGCCCAAAGCTTGGGTAGTTCATCAATATCTTCATCAATCCATAAATCTTTAAAACCAAGATGAAGACCAGATATTGATGATCCATTAAAAGTCTGGCAGAAAACAGTATCAGCAACTTCATCCTTGAGTTGTTTATTTATTTCTTTAGCAACATAAGAGAGGGCATACATGTTCATGACACTGTTAGCTAGGCCAAAGTTTGCATCATACCATCCTTTTTCTTTAGCTACACGACGACTTTCCTCAACGCAATCCTCATAGGTTTCCCCGAACTTAATGATTTCAACGTTACCATTATCAAACAATTTTTTTCTATTAATTTCTTCTTTTTCTGGAACATAAAATATTAGATTTACATCAAAATATTTTGAAAGAAAAGAAAGTGATCCACCGATGGTTCCATAGGTTCCCATACAAATCGTTTTTTTATCCCGTGCTATAGCATCTCTAATGATCAAATATGCTAAGCGATCTTCACGATGACCTGAAGGATTGTTTCCTTCAAGTTTCAAATATATTTTTTTGATTCCAAGTTCTTTCTCTAGTTTCTTCGCTCTAATAAGTGGTGTTCGACCTACTCGATTTTTTATGATTTCTTCTACCATGATTTATTACCTTTTAAAAACTTAAAGAATATTTTTTTTTCAGTCTCTCCTATTACATCCTGCTATAAAAATTCTTTGAAATTATAAAAAAAGATCGTTTTTTTATTCAAGAAGTGTTTCTCTTTTATAGGCTGTTGGCACGAAAAGTATTAGTGCTGTAAAAATCTCAAGACGACCTAGCCACATACAAACCAATAGCCATATTTTTCCAGTTTCTGGAACTGCTGCATAACTAAAATTTGGACCCAGGTTTCCAAGAGCAGGTCCTACATTTCCAAGACATGCTGCCGCGGCAGATGCACCTGTTAACATATCCATACCCGTGGCAAGCATGCCTGCTGTCGAAATGATAAAAATAAGAATGTATGCAAAGAAAAACATGGTAATTGTATGAAGGGTTTTATCTGGTATCACGCTATCACCAAGGCGGACATGGATAACTGCATTGGGATGTAGTAGTTGCATTATTTTCTTTTTAAGCATTTTAAACATCAAAAGAATCCTTACTTGTTTCATCGCTCCACTAGTAGAACCAGCACATCCCCCTATAAACATCAAAATAAGGATTAAAAACTTGGCAAAACTCGACCATGCATCATAATTTGCTACAGTGTAACCAGTTGTTGTCATAATTGATATTGATTGGAAAGCAGCAATTCTAAGGCTTTCTAATTCAAGTATCCCTGATCCAATAAGATCTAATGTGATTGCTCCAACAAATAAAGCTATTATTAAAAGATAAAATTTGAACTCTGGATCTTTTTTATATCTTTCTGGTTGCCCGTGCAATGCATAATAATGAATAGTAAAATTTGTACCTCCTATTATCATAAAAAATATGATAACCCAATGAACAATGGGAGCATAATGAGCTATACTATTAGTATGTATACTAAAACCACCTGTAGACATCGTGGTAAAAGCATGATATACCCCTTCATAGAGTGGTACTCCTACAAGTCTTAGAACAAGTATCTCTGCAACCGTAAAAAAACCATAAACAAGCCATAATAGTCTAGCTGTTTGCATAATAGTCGGCTTCAATTTATGTATAGAAGGACCTGGTGCTTCTGATTCCATTAGTCTTTTCCCGCCAGAAGTTAGACGAGTCAGAAGAGCTACACTAAGTACAATTATCCCCATCCCACCGATCCATTGAAGTAGAGCACGCCAAAAAAGTATACTTTGATAATGATCCTCCAATGGATAAGATAAAACAGTTGCACCCGTAGTTGTGATACCTGACATTGCTTCGAAATATGCATCAGTAACAGAGCCAACAGATCTTGTAAAAATAAAAGGAAGAGATGCAAAAAGAACAAGTACAAGCCAACCCAATGAAACAATAGCAAATCCTTCCTTGTCAGTAAAATCTTTTTTACTACCAATTTTTTCAAAAAAAACTCCCATCAGGAATGTAAAACCTGAGCAAACTAGAAATACACCTGCTGTGAAAGGTATTTGAAAATAGTGAAAATCAAATAGTGGTTCATTGAAAAGAAACGCAGGAATTATAGGTACAAGAAAAGCTATTGAAAAAAACTTAAGGATTGTTCCAATGCTTCCAACCACAATTTTTGCTCTCAATTTTTCACCCGACTAACCATCTCTGGACTGTTTCATAATCAGTTTCATGGAATAAAACAAATAATCTATCTTTTTCTTTTAGTATATAATCATCAGTGGGTATGAATCCTTTATCATTTTTCACAACAACTGGGATTAAAAAATTTCCTATCTCCGGTGAAAATGTTTCGATACTTTTACCAAGGCATCTAACTCTTTTTGTAACTTTTATTTCTTGAGAAAGAATTTCTTTTGTTTCTTTTATTTTTGAAAATCTAGTACCGGTAAACATACTTCTTTTTGGTTCATAATCTGTTTTTTGTTGTTTTAAAATATTTTGAATAGTATTTACCAATAAAAGATTAGGAATAACCGCACTATCAACAAGTGTGTTTTCAACTGATTCTTTAAGATCAACACGATCAATAAGTGTTACAGCGGTGGGAACATTGAATTGTTTTGAAAGAATTGAAATAAAAGTATTACGTTCAAGATTTTTACCCATAGCAAGAAGTACATCAAATTGTTCTATACCTTCCTTTATTAATACTCCATGACCAAGAGGATCAGCTTTGACAACTGATGCTTCTGGTAGTATTTCTGCTGCTTTTTTTGTTCTAACCTCAGATATATCCATTATAGAAACATCGATTTTTGCATCAAGAAGTTTTTTTGCAAGAGTTAAACCAATTTCCCGTGCTCCAGCAATAAAAACGTTCTCAATTTTTCTGTAAGAAACAAGTTCACCACCGAGTATTTCTTCTATGTTTTCTTTATTAACTCGGTCATCTAAAAAAATACATAATTCATCCTCTGTTTCAAGTTGTTCTGAGTCAGTGGGAAGGATTTGCTGGACTCCTCTAAAAATTGATACTATTTTTGCTCCATCCGGAAGTTCTATATCCTCAATTTTTTTGTTTTTAACCTTAGAGTCATCATCAACTGTTGCTCTAAAGGTTTCTATACCGCTTTTGTTGATCCCTGTCAGTCTAGAGGGAAAGGCAAAAATCCTTGATAGCATAGAAGATGCAATAAGTGATGGGCAAAGAACAAGATCAGCACCAATTGGTGTGTATCTTCTAGATATCGGTTCTCTTGCCATTGAGGTTGATTTGACTCTAGCTATGGTTTTGCATCCATAAAAATTTGCAAGGGAACAACTTACAAGATTAGTATTATCATCTTTAGAAAGACCTATATAAAAATCACAATTATCAATACCTGCATCAAGCAATGAACGAAAATCACTAATATTTCCCTCAACTGTTAAAGAATCTACTCTACCTGCTTTTTCTAAAGCATCTGGGTCTTTGTCGATAAATGCTATCTCATGACCCTTGTCCGATAGTATCTGACCAAGAGCTCTCCCGGCATCTCCTGCACCACCAATTATTATATACATGCTTTCATCAAACTCATGATTTAATTGTTAAAAGAGATCCTTATGCCTTCTTTTTTAAATTCTTTTAATATCCCCTCTGATATCGCCGAACGAACTTCTGTTCTTTCTGAAATATGGCAGAAATATCTTACAGATATCATGACACCATTTTTTTCCAAAGAAAGTTCTGTACCGGGCACGTAGGGTACCTCATTAGGTGAAGACATCTTTCGAATCATATCACGACGTCTTTTTTTCATAATATGACCAACTACATTTGTTGCAACTTGTGACATAATATCTTCTGCTAAAAGATGATCAACATTAGATGAAAGCATCACATTTACTTCATCCCAGATAACAGGTTCTTTTGAAGAAATTGAAAAAACTGGTTTTGAAAAAATAAAAGAATTAGGAATCGATATTTTTCTTCCAGTATATGCTGTGTCTTTCAATGTATCTTTTTTTTCATCAAGTATAATATGAGTAGTTGAAACCTCTGCGACTTTTCCTTTAATTCCATCAATTTCTATAAGATCGCCTTTGCTCAGAGTTCCTCCAAGTATTATATGTAGCCATCCAGCAAAATTTATGATCGATTTATGATAAATAAAGATCAACAGAACCAGTATGATTATGACTAGTATCCCTATTGAGAGCATATCTCCTACTAATAGAAATGAAAGAACAATGAATGCTCCAATCCATATTAGATAACTAATAAACTGCCAGGTGTGTTTAACTTCATATGTTGAAATTAGATAACGTCTTAGAGCTCTTTTAAAAACCGGTTCTAAAACAGTTACAAAAAGTTTTGTTACAACAAGTACAAAAAGAATCATAATTGCAGGGGAAAGAAAATTTTCAAGTACCTCTTCAAGCGATCCTATTTTTACAAAAACGGGTGTGTATGTGAAAAGCATTACTAAAATAAAAAGAAGGATTATATTCCATAGTATAAGTTTAGAAATCCTGCTAGTACTCTCCACCATTAAATATCAGAATTGATGTATTAAGAGAATAGTTTATGAATTTTACTAAAAAATATATAAAAAAAAATTTGGTTTAGATTGTGATGTCGATGTCTAGTTTTTCAGCTAGTTCCTTGTAACGATTACGAATTGTAACCTCTGTAACACCTGCTACTTCAGAGATTTCTCTTTGTGTTACTCTTTTGCCGCATAGAACTGAAGCTATATATATTGCTGCAGCAGCCAGGCTTACTGGTCCTCGTCCACTTGTTAGTTCGCTTTCTATTGCTTTTTCTAGTATTTCCACGGTTTTTGTTTTAACATCCTGGTCTAATCCTAGTTTACTTCCGAATCTTGAAACATAATCAACTGGTGAACTCGGTGGCATCTTAAGACCTAGTTCACGAACTAAGAACCTGTAAGTTCTTCCTATTTCTTTACGTTTAATCTGAGATTTATCAGCTAGCTCATCCAGTGTTCTTGGCATACCAGCTAGACGACATGCTGCATAAACACTAGCTATTACCACGCCTTCAACGCTTCTTCCACGTATAAGATTCTTTTTTGCTGCTTTACGATACAGCATTCCTGCTTGTTCACGAATGGTTCGTGGAAGGTTAAGAATTGAAGCTATTTTATTAAGTTCAGCGAAAGCAACCGCGAGGCTTCTTTCACTAGCATTGCTGATACGTGTACGTCTTTGCCATTTACGAAGACGGTAAATCTGCCCTCTCATTTTGGTTGGTATTGTTCGACCGTAACTATCGCGGTTTTTCCAACCAATAGTTGTACTTAATCCTTTATCATGAAGAGTGTATTTTGTTGGTGGTCCTGCTCTGGCTCTTTTCTTTTTTTGTTCAGCATCAAAAGCACGCCATTCAGGCCCATGATCTATTATATCCTCATCTAAAACAAGACCGCAATCTTGACATACAACCTCGCCTCTTTTGTCATCTCTGATGATGTTTTTGCTACCGCATTCAGGGCATTTTTTAGTGTATTCAATTTTTTGTTTATCTTTATCCTGTTTTTTTGGTGTCAAAATATTCCTCCCTTGTCGAAATTTTTTAATTTTAACCTAAAAAATCTGTTTTTTTAGAAAACATTTAACTCATCAGGTAAAATGTGTTTATTACTCAGTATTTTTACCTGGCTTTTTCTGTATTTATATATTACATCTGCTTTTTCATCTTGAATATCCCATGGTGCAACAATAACTAAATCTCCGTTTTGGATTCTTTTTATTTTTCTTTTTTTTCCACCAGGTATTCGTGCTATTCTTGTTTTTCCGTCTTCACATGCCACATTCATTCTTGATGCCCCGAGTCTTTGGTTTACAACTCCAAACATTTCATTATTTTTTCTTTTAGGCAGCGGCATTCTAATATATTCATCCTGATTGTTTCTATCATTATATCTATTCATTATTACACCGATTTTTTGTTAATAAATTAAGGTACACATTGTTGTGCAAGCAAAGTATTTAAAACTTTCGGTTTGTTTTTTATCTTTAAAAGTCAAAAAGATTTATAAACAACAAAAAACCATAAAAAAACATAAACTTTTACACTCATAACTAATCACCGTTTTAAGATTAAAAAAAATTTGTTTTGAGGAGAATAAAAGAAAAATGGAATTAGAATTCATCAAAAAACTTATCAAAAAAAACAATTCAAAAATCGTAATGCTTGTGATGGATGGAATAGGGGGACTACCATTAGAATCCAATGGCAAAACAGAACTTGAAACAGCAAACACTCCAAACCTTGATAATCTTGCAAAAAAAAGCATATGTGGATTACACAACCCTGTTGGAAATGGTATAACACCAGGTAGTGGACCAGGGCATCTAGGAATTTTTGGTTATAACCCAATAAAATATCAGGTAGGAAGGGGAGTACTAGCTGCTAATGGTATAGGTTTTGAACTAAAAGATGGGGATGTAGCTGCTCGTGGTAACTTTGCAACAATTGATTCAGAAGCCAAAGTCACTGATAGGCGAGCTGGAAGAATATCATCAGAAAAAAACAAAGAACTATGTAATCTACTATGTGAAAAAATTTCACTATGTGACACTGATTTATTTATTGAAACAGTTAAAGAACATCGTTTTCTACTAGTTTTAAGAGGAGAAGGACTCTCAGGTAAACTTTATGATACCGATCCACAAGAAACAGGTGTAGAACCATTAAAACCCAGAGGTTATTCTGATGATGCAGAAAAAACCGTTTCAATAGTAGATAATTTCTTGAAAAAAGCAAAAGATG
This sequence comes from uncultured Thermoplasmatales archaeon, assembly GCA_964384785.1. Classification (GTDB taxonomy): domain Archaea; phylum Thermoplasmatota; class E2; order DHVEG-1; family DHVEG-1; genus JAZKSG01. Next base: position 10,921 of record CAYLLH010000031.1, read on the forward strand.
TTTTAAAAGATGAACACCCTGCTAACACGGTTCTACTGCGGGGTTTTTCACAAAAACCAAACTGGCCGAGTTTCGAAGAAGTATTTGGTCTAAAAAGTGCTGCAATTGCAGCATATCCAATGTACAGAGGTCTTGCAAAACTAATTGGAATGGATCTTTTAGAAACAGGTGACCATGTTGAAGATGAATTTAAAACACTAAAAGAAAACTGGGATGACTACGATTTCTTCTTTTTACATATTAAAAAAACAGATAGCTATGGCGAGGATGGAAACTTTGATGCTAAAGTAAAAGAAATAGAAAAAGTAGACCGTCTTATACCCCGAATAATGGATTTAAATCCTGATGTGTTAATTGTTACAGGTGATCATTCAACACCATCATTTCTAAAATATCATAGTTGGCATCCTGTACCAACAATCATATTTTCAAAACAATGCCGACCTGATGAAGTACAAAATTTTGGAGAACGAGAATGTATTAAAGGCGGCCTTGGAGCAAGATTTCCAGCAGAAGATTTATTACCTTTAGCCTTGGCTAATGCTAAAAGACTTAAAAAATTTGGAGCATAGAAAAATTAAATAAAAAAAATTTAGTCGAAATCTGATCCTAAATCATAGCCACAATATGGACATTCCATATTATCACCTAGTTCTTGTTTACAATTGGGACATAGACGACCTGGATTGAAACTTTTTTCTTCAGCTTCTACAGAACAACCACATTGATTACATACTCTGAACGGAGTTGTTGTATCAGGAATTTTTCGCATTTGTGACCCGCAATTAGGGCACGACCATAGTCTTTCAATTTCTTCAGGATCCAAAACATATCACCAATTTTTTTACTCTTACATTACTACTAAGGCGGGGTTTATTAACCTTTTGTTTTCCGTGAAGAGACTGGGTTTTTTAAACCCATCGAAAGGTTTATAAAGAAGTTTAAACGTTGGAGAAAAAAAGATTTTAAGAATATGAAAAAAAATTTAAAAAAAAGATTTTTTTGAGAAATATAGATTTGAGGTAGAATAAAATATGTTAGAAGATAGACTAAAAGATGCGTTGTTATATGATAAAACAAAAAACCCGGAGCGTAGTAATGCTAGTTTCGAACGTTTAGAAGAAGTGGTAACTAATGTTCTCTCAGATGATTCCGAAAAAATGGTAAAAGATTTAAAATCTGTTTTAAAAATCTCTGATAATATTCGTATGCCTTTGGATAAAAAACAAGTCGATTCAATTGTTGATTTTTTTAATCAAAAAAATTTGAAACCCGAAGAAATTGAATCTATTGTTGAACAACTCGAATATTCTGAGATTTCAACAAATGAAGCCTTGGATCTTCATAAAAAAAATACAAAATCCCAGTGTCTCATCTTGAAAAAGATATTATTCCTGTAAAAGGTCAAGGTTGTTGGATTCTTGATACTAAAGGTCGTTGGTTTTTGGATATGGATAGTAACTACAGTGCTACAAATCTTGGAATGAATAATCCTGAGGTTGCTCAGGGTTTGTTTAATCAGGCTAATCTTCTGGTTTCGATGAAAGAGGATCGTGTACAGATTGCTCGCACTCGTTTCCTTCGTGAGATTTCATCTATGATGCCCAGTGGTCTTGATTTTTTTTATTGGCAGAACTCTGGTGGTGAAGCGGTTGATAAAGCAATAAAAATCGCTAAAGCCTATACTGGTACAAAAGATGTTATAGCGTTTAAAAATGGTTTTCATGGTAGAACTCATGGAGCAGTTTCTGTTACTTGGAATAAAAAATATCGTGAACCTTTTTTGCTTCATGAGGAAGACTGGGTTCATTTCGCAGAATTCAACAACATAGATTCAGTAAAAAAACTTGTTGAAAAAACTGGAGCAAGGATTATTATTATGGAGATGGTTCAAGGTGAAGAAGCAGGTAACCTTGCAGCGGATCCAGATTTTATTGAAAAACTTTGGAAACTTAAAGAAGAAAAAAACTTGGTAATAATTGATGATGAAGTACAAGCTGGTTTTGCTCGTACTGCGGTTAAAAAAGATGAATGGTTTGCCTGCATGAGTTATAATGTTGTACCAGATATAATGGTTATCGGTAAATCCTTCGGTGGTGGTTACCCTGTTACAGCTGTTGTAACAAGCGAAGATGTTTCTGATGCTATGAAACCAGGTTATGATGGATCAACATTTGGAGGTAACCCTATGGCTATGACTTCTGCGTTGATAGCAACACGACAGATGAAACAAAAAGATATAACTAAGAATGTTATTGAACGTAGCAGGCAAATAGAGAAAGGTCTTAAGGATTTAAGAAAAAAACATCCTGTTATTAAAGAAATCAGATGTCGTGGTTTAATGATAGCTTTTTCATTAGGATCATCTGAAAATGTTTCTAAACTTCAGGATGAACTTAGAAAACAGGGTGTTAAAACTAGTCTTTCAACTGGTGAATATATGAGATTATTGCCTCCAACTATTATTGATGAAGGCGAGGTTAATACTTTTCTTGAAAGATTAGATAAAGCTCTTAATAAACTCTAAAAATTTTTTTTTCTTTTTTTTTGATACTAAGTTTTATAAAATGTTTTTTGTTGATGGTTCTTGGTTGTATCCTATGGTTGTAAATATTGAAAGGTTATTGTCAAGAAAAGCTAAAATGTTAAGATCATCAGAAATCCGTGAATTATTAAAAATTACTAATCTTCCGGGTATGATTTCTTTTGGAGGAGGACTTCCTAACCCATCAGCTTTTCCTGTTGAATTAATTCATGAATGCATTGATAAAACTTTTGAAGGTGATATAAAACATGCTTTACAATATGGAACAACAGAAGGACTTCCCTTGCTTCGTGGTGTTCTTGCTGAACGTATGAAAAAAGAAAAAAATATTGATTGTGAACTACATGATATATTGGTAACTTCTGGAGCTCAACAGGCTTTGTTTTTATCAGCTTTTTGTTTCCTTGATCCCTATGATACATATCTTTCTAGTGTTCCGACATACTTAGGTGCAGTTCAGGCTTTTGGTGCTTTTGAAGGAAACTGCGAATCAATTCCTATGGATGATGAAGGAATTGACATTGATTCTCTTCGAAGAAACCTTAAAAGATTACATATGACAGGTATAAACCCTAAGTTTTTGTACACTGTTTCTAATTTCCAAAATCCTTCTGGGGAAACGGTTTCTCTTAGTCACAGAAAAGAACTTCTTGATATCGCCTCTGAATATGATTTCCTAATTATTGAAGATGACCCATATGGAGATCTTATTTTTGAAGGAGAAAAAATACCTACAATAAAATCTCTTGATAAAAAAGGAAGAGTAATCTACATGTCTACTTTTTCAAAAATCCTTGCCCCTGGTTTCAGAATCGCTTGGATGATAGCATCACGTGAAATACTTGATAAATTAGTGCTTTCTAAACAAGCTGCAGATCTCTGCACTAATACTTTTGGTCAGTATGTAGCATATGAATATATTAACCAAGGATATCTTGATAAACAATTAGATACAATAAAAAAAATGTATAAAAGAAAAAGAGATGTTATGGTTGAGTCTTTGGAGAAATATTTCCCAAAGGAAGCGGAATGGAAAGTTCCTAAGGGTGGAATGTTTATCTGGATAACTCTCCCGAAAAGTGTTAACACTAATATAATGCTTCAAAAAGCTATAGCAAATAAGATAGCATATGTTGCTGGAGATGCTTTCTTCCCTGATAAGGGAAACTACAACTCGATGAGACTAAATTTTTCTTATTCTGATGATAAAACAATAAAAAATGGAATAAAACGACTATCAAAAGTTCTAAAAGAGGAACTTTCTAAAAGCTACAAAGATGAACCAATGTTCCAAGAAGGAGTTTAGAAAAAATAGATTTTTTTTACATCCCTTTTTTAAACTATTTTTTTTGGTAAATTTTATATAGAACTTTAAAGTAAAAAAAAATATAAAAAAAAAACTATTGTGATGGTTAATAATTTAGGAGGTGCAAATAAATAAAATGGCAGACGATGAAGAAAAAAATGATAGAAGAAAAAGAAGAGATCCTTTTGATTTATTTGGAATGGATGAATTCGAAAAAATGTTTAGAGACATGGAACGAATGATGGAAGAAGCATTCAAAGGTTCAATGTTTAGAAATATCAAACCAGGCCGGTCCTTTGTTCATGGTTTCAATATCCATGTTGGACCTGATGGTAAACCTCATGTTTCAGAGTTTGGAAATCGTTCCTTGAAAAATTCAGATGGAAAAAAATCTTTCACTGAAGAACGTGAGCCTTTAACTGATGTAATTGAAAGTAAAGATGAAGTCGCTGTTACAGTTGAAATACCCGGTGTAGAAAAAAGTGATATTGATCTAAAAGCGACTACTGATACTCTTGAAATCCATGTTGATACATCTCAACGTAAGTATCATAAAAATGTGGATTTACCTTGTTCTGTTAAACCAAAAACAACTAAAGCCACCTATAAGAATGGTATTTTGGATGTTAGTATTAAAAAGAAACAGAAAGACTCTGATGAAGGGTATAAGATAAACATAAAATAACCAATTTTTTTTTCTTTTTTTAGATGTCTTCCCATTCACGTAGGACTGATTGCCATTTGTAGGTTTTTATCGCATCTATTTTTTCAATTTGTCTTATCACTCTTTCGTATCCTTTCATAAGTGTGCGAGTATGTATTTTTATAATATAGTCGTATTCTCCCGCTGTAGCAGTCACTCGTTTTACACCATTTATATTCCAAAGTTTATCCATGGTTTCATAAATATCATGACCTGGTTTTGCGTTGATAAAAATATATCCTTTTACAAGAGTCAGAGCATAAGATGCAATACCAAGCAGAATCAATGTTATACCAATAATTTTTATTAGTAGCATAGTGGGATCCAGATTCATTGAACCGATTATTCCCATGCTAGATAGAAGAATTGATACAGGTAGAACAAATATTATCATAGATGCCCTTACCGATTGAGCTACACTTGCTTTTCCTATACCAAGGGATCTGATATAGAAAACAAGCCCGAAGAATGTTAAAACCATGCTAAGAGCAACCCATTCGAAATGTTCAAAAGATAAAACAACACCACTGTAAAGATTATTGGTGTTGTTTATAAAATCGAAAAGTAAAACTATCATGACTGTAAAAAAACATGAAAAAAGCACATTCCAGAAACGAATGTTAATCGAGTCATTGTAGTTGTTTTTTATTTTCATGATTTTAAGTTTACGTTGATAAATCGAATAAACAACCCATGCTGGGTTAATAATCAAAAAAACAATGATCATCGATTCAAGATTAACACTGCCCGTAAGACTAATTGATCCAAGGATGGCGCCAAAAGTAACGATTAAAGCAGATTGAACTTCTGATAAGGTTGGAAAATCTTTTTCAGATACAGATTCAAAAAGCACTAGATACAATATAACAATTTGTGTGAAAGGAAGAACCACTGATGGATCACCAAGCATCGAAAGAAGAATCATATAACCAGTGGTTAAAACAGCATTACCAATCCCGGCTAAAACATGATATTTAATCTCAGGTTTAGTAATCAATCTGAGCCCATTAAAAGATGGATCAACAACTTTTTTACCAATACATTTTCCTTTTATTTTTATAGACAAAACTAGTGAAATTAATAGTGTTATAAATATTCCAACAAAAAATAAAGCGAAACCTAAAGCCCAAGGGTTAGTTATATACAAAGCAGTTATAGTTGTATCTAAACCTGCTGCTAAAGCGCCGATAACGGCAGAGGAAAATGTTAAAACATAAAATAAATATTTTTTGCGTATCGTTATTTTCATAATGATATTTCTTTCTCAATAACCTGTGTTGTAGTTCTTTGAACTCCTTTAATCATCTGAATCTTGTTAGTGACTTTTAAAAGCTGGTCAAGATTTTTCACCTGAACTCTTACCACAATATCATACTCTCCAGCTACAACAGAGATTTTTGCGATATTCTCAATTTTTCTCATATCCTGAATAGCAGTACTAGATGTCCCCGGTAGGGTTCTTATTAAAACATATGCATTAATCATCTTAAATTCATCAACCAATTTTATTATCTTTATAAAAACTAGTTATAAATGATGTGTTAAAATAAATTTCTAATCAAAAAAAAAATAAGCGGGTTATAAATAAAAAAAACCCGCTTTTCTTTTTTTCCTTAAATCGAATTTTTTTATCCCATCGCTTTCTTAAAACACTCAAAATCTTTGATCGACAGAACAAAACTCAATCAAACAACCATTTTTTTAATCTTTTTTAGATTTTTTTGCTTTCTTCTTTTTTCCAGGCATTTTATTTTTTTTCCTCCACTTTTTTATAAGTGTTATATTAGATAGAATAGTATACATAAAAACAACCTTTGGATTCCAAGGGAAAAACAGATTATTTCCATACAATCCTGTAAAAAATTCTTATTTTCTTAAATAAAACAAAGCACAAATCGATAACAAAAAAATCAATATTTTTTAGGGTAATTCTAAAGGTGAAAGAAACTCACTATCTGCTTCTAAAACAGTTATAATTTCCTCATCTTTTAAACCAACAACTAAGATTTTTTTCTCAAGAATTTCCTTTAGTTGTTTATAGGATTCCGTCACAATAAAAATAGCTAATCTTTTTTCTCCAGATATCTGATAAATTCTTAAAACATTTTTAATCTTTTTAAGTTGAATAATTTTTTCATCAATATTAACTGAAGATATAGGATTAGCAAGAATTATTGCATAAAAATTCAAACCAAGAGCAGTTTTATCAATCATAGCAGTATAACCCTGGATGATTCCTTCTCTTTCTAAAACCTTGATTCTATCACGAATTGTTGTTTCAGATCTTTTAAGCTCTTGAGCAATCTGTTTATATGTCATTCTAGCATCTTTTTGCAGGAGGTAAAGTATTTTTTTGTTTATATTATCGATTTTCACTTTAATTGTTATCCATAATTAGGTATTTAAAAAAATAGTTTTGTTGTTAAGCCGCTGACGGGAATTGAACCCGTGACCTATTCCTTACCAAGGAATCGCTATACCTCTAAGCCACAGCGGCATATATTTAATAAATATTTTTTTGTTTTTTTCTCTGAATAAAGGAAGTGTTTATTTTACTTTTCGCCAAAAAACATTGTTCTTTAAAAGAAAAATTTTTATATTAAAAGCTCTAATAAAAATAGTTTGTTGTTTGGGTAAAAAAAATCTGATTCCTCTTAAAAAACAAAAAAAGGGGGAGGAATATCCTTGAGATATGATGGTGTAGCACCTATCGATGACAGGATGTTATTTGGTAGTAAGAGGAAAAAAAATAATAACCCTATTTTTTTCTTTTTTTTAGGTTGAAAGGGAATAATTATAAACAACATCGTTTATGTCCCTCCTGTAAAATCACTTAAGAGATGAATTATATGAATCCAGTAGATCTTCCTGATGTTCAATCTGGTCCATCTGAACAACATTTTAAAATAAACCGTGTCGGTGTAACAGGAGTTAAAAAACTGGTTAATGTTAAAAGACCTAATAAAGAAAAGAGTATTCCATTAGTTGTAAAAATGGATCTTTTCGTTGATCTTCCATCTACACAAAAAGGAAGTCATATGAGCCGGAACCTTGAACTCATTGATGAACTATCTGATATGAATCTAAATAAACCTGTTTCTGATCTTGAAAGTTTTTGTGCAATGATTGCTAAAAATCTTCTAAAAAAACATGAATATGCCACAACAGCAGAAGTTAAAGCCGAAGCTGATTATTTTCTTGAAAGAACCTATCCATCTGGTAAAAAAGGACTAGAACCTTTTAAACTTGTAGCCGAAGCTAAAGCAGATAAAAACAATGTAAAAAAACTGATTGGTGTAAAAGTGATAGGTATGACAGCTTGTCCCTGTGCTATGGAAGTAATAAGGCAAATCGGAAAATACACAAAGGATAGTGTTCCACCATCGCATAACCAACGGAATATAACAACTCTTATGATAGAAATACCAGAGGAAAACACAGATGTGGATGCTAATGATTTAATTGATATCGTTGAAAAATCCTTTAGCAGTCCAACATATGGAATTTTAAAACGAGGGGATGAAGGTAGAGTAGTGTATGATGCTCATAATAAACCCAAATTTGTTGAAGATGTAGTCCGTGATATACTTAGTCTGATTCTTGATAAATACAAAACTTTGCCTGATGATGTACTTGTTGTAGTCAGAAGTGAAAGTGAGGAATCAATTCATAAACATAATGCGTTTGCTGAAAGAATAACTACTCTTGGTGAATTAAAAAAATAATTTTTTTTGTATGAATCTTAATTCAGAAATCAAAAAAATCTTTAAAGATGCTGGACAGACCAGTTTCATTCTTTTTAAAATATTGATACCTGTTAGTATCATTGTAAAATTTTTATCGGAAATAGGTCTTGTTAAAACAATATCGGGTTATCTTGAACCTGTGATGAACCTGGTTGGTTTACCTGGTGATTTTGCTCTTGTCTGGGGTACTGCTATGATTACTAATATTTATGGTGGCCTTATTGTTTTTCTTAATCTATCTTTATCTAATACGTATTCTGTTGCACAGGTAACAATTCTTGCGACAATGATACTTGTCGCGCATAGTTTCCCTGTGGAAATACGGATTGCTCAAAAAGCAGGAGTACGAGCTCGTTTTTCAATATTGTTTCGTTTCCTATGTGCAATTATCATTGGTGCAATTTTAAGCCTTGTTTTTAATTTTTTTAATTTGTTTGAGGAAAACACAAATATTATCTGGCAGCCACAAAACATCGATCCTAGTTTAACGCAATGGATTATTAATGAACTTAAAAACTATCTGATGATATTTTTGATAATACTTTCTTTGATCACACTTATTAATATTCTTAAAAAATCTGGTGTCATAGAAAAACTCAACAATGCTCTTGAACCTGGTTTAAAGTTTTTAGGGATGAGTAAAAACGCTGCCCCACTTACTATTATAGGTTTAACACTTGGTATTTCATATGGCGGCGGGCTTATAATAAAAGAAGTACAAGATAAGACTCTTAGTAAAAAAGATGCCTTCCTTTCTGTTTCAATGCTTTGTCTTTCACATAGCCTAATAGAGGATACACTTATCATGGTGTCAATAGGTGCATCAATTATTGGTCTACTTTTCGCCCGAATTTTTTTCACAATAATAGTAATGATCGTGCTAATTCAAATCATACGAAAAATTTCAGATAAAACATTTCAGAGGTTTTTTTCACGGAAAATTTAGTTGATTCAAAACCTTTAAAATAAACTATCTTCATTACAGCAAAACATGGCAAAATATAAGATAGCATGGCTTCCAGGTGATGGCGTTGGAAACGACGTTATGGAGGCTGCAAAAATAATTTTAGATAAACTCAATCTTGACGCTGAATATATTCCTGGAGATGTAGGTTGGGAGTTCTGGAAAACTGAAGGAGATCCACTACCCGAACGTACAATTAAACTACTCAAAGAAACAGATTGTTGTCTTTTTGGAGCAATCACTTCTAAACCCAATCAAGAAGCTCAAAAAGAACTTGATCCAAAACTCAAAGACAAAGGCTTTGTTTATTCCAGTCCCATTGTACGGCTCAGGCAACTATTTGATCTATACACAAACCTACGTCCTTGTAAAGCATTTGAAGGCAACCCATTAAACTATCGAGATGACATAGATTTAGTAGTATTTCGAGAGAACACACAAGGATTGTATGCTGGAGTGGAATTCCACCCGGTTCCAAAAGAAGTTTTTGATGTTTTAAACAAAAACCATCCAAAAATGAAAAAATTTGAAAACACTGCTCTTGATCAAATGGCGCTATCAACCCGTATTTTCACACGTGATGCATGCCACCGTATCATCAAAAAAGCATTTGATTACGCAAAAGAATACAACTACAAAACAGTGACACTAGTCGAAAAACCAAATGTTATCCGTGAAACCAGTGGAATGATGACCGAAGAAGCACGTAAAATCAAAAAAGACTATCCAAATATTGAACTCTGGGAAACCAACATTGATGCCATGTGCATGTGGCTTGTGAAAAACCCGCAAGACTATGGAGTACTTGTATCATCAAACATGTTCGGAGACATCGTATCAGATCTATCTGCGCAACTAGTAGGAGGCCTTGGTTTTGCAGCATCAGGAAACATGGGAGATAACTATGCACTGTTTGAACCAACTCATGGAAGTGCACCAAAATATGCAGGTAAATACCGAGTTAACCCAACTGCTATGCTAATGAGTGTAAAACTAATGCTTGACTGGCTAGGTGAAAAAGAAGATGCAAAAAAACTTCTTGGTGCAATAGCAGCAGTAATCAAAGAAGGAAAAGTAAGAACATATGATCTGGGTGGAAAAAACACAAGCCTGGAAGTTGCTAAAGAAATAGCTAAAAAAATATAAAAAAATTTCTTATTTTTTTTTCTTGCATTCTTTTTTTAAATCAATTTCTATATCAGTTGTAAATCCCCGGGGAAATTGTCAATCATATGTGGAACAGCGAATGGCGTTATCAATTGCCCCTTAAAAATATATGACAGAATCTGCATTAGGTCAAATAAAGGGTTTACATGCATAAAAAGAGTTGTAAACATGTTAATAATCACTTTAGGATGACTATACCACCAGTTTCTTGTAAATATTGAAATATCTTCAGCAGAAGTTTTACCTTCATCAATTGCTCTTGATATCCCATCAGTTACAGCGATTCTTCCATCAATAATTGTAAGTGTTGAATATGTTGCAGTAAATGGAAGAGAAGTCAAAAATAAAACTCTATTATTTCCAGACATAGTATTTAAAAAACTTTCTTTAAACATGTGGTGATTGTTGAAAACATCATCTTGGATAGAATACTCGCCAAGGTCATCAAAACCCCCGGAGTAACAACTGTCGATTACAATGTAAAAACCTTTAGCATTGATTTCTACTAATTCCATATTTAATCTATCATCAGTAATAAAATTTTCATCTTGGGTAACTATTGCTTGATCAAATCTCTCATCGCCATCATTGTCATCTTTTATTGTTATCCCATGCCCTGCAAATGTAATAACAACTATGTCTTCATGGGTTGAAACACTTTCAGCCCATTCCAAAGCCTGAAAAATATTACTTTTGGTTGCTTGTTGATCAGTAAGCAGTTTCATGTTACTTTCATACCATCCATCTTTTCCCAGAAGAGAATCATATATATCCTGAGCAATTAAAGCTGGACGGTATAATCTGTTAGGTGGACTTTCATACTCACCGATTCCGATAATGATTGCATATTTTGTTCCACTATTATTGTTTGAATCTATATTTTGTGTTTCTAATTCTAAAGCTGAAAAGCATGGTATAAAAGATATTAAAAAAACTGCTAGAATCACTCCAAAAAATATTTTCATATTCAAATATATCACCTTTTTCTTCTTATAGTTCTTCAGAAAATACAACATATGATCTCTTATATAAAATTTTTTATTAAAATATTTTATAAATATTGTAGGAAATTAAAACTATTTATTTATGAATAATATTTAAAAAGGAACAGCTGATACCCAGAAAACAGCAGAGTTACTTTAATTCGGGAGGCTTTTAAATTTATGTCAGAAAAAAGAAAAGTAATAATAATGGGCGCAGCAGGTCGAGATTTCCATAATTTTAATACATTCTTCAGAGAAAATGAATATTATGAAGTAGTAGCATTTACTGCGACACAGATACCTGATATATATGGAAGAAAATATCCAAAAGAGTTGTCTGGTGATCTTTATCCAAATGGTATACCAATATATGATGAAAAAGAACTATCTGATCTTATAAAAAAACATGATGTAGATGAAGTAGTATTCTCCTATAGCGATCTATCCTATGATTATGTAATGAACCGATCAGCTATTGTAAATGCTGCCGGAGCTGATTTTACTCTTCTTGGTCCAGAAAGCACACAAATCAGATCCAAAAAACCATTGATAGCAGTCTGTGCAGTAAGAACTGGATGTGGGAAATCACAAGTTTCACGAAACATATTTGAAACACTTACAAAAAAAGGACTCAAAGTTGCAAGTATACGTCATCCAATGCCATATGATCCTGATCTTACAACTCAAATTTGTCAACGTTTTGCATCATATGAAGACTTGGATAAATACAACTGCACTATAGAAGAACGTGAAGAATACGAACCCTATATAGATATGGGCGGTGTTGTTTATGCTGGTGTAGATTATCAGAAAATCCTTAATGAAGCAGAGAAAGAAGCAGATGTAATCATATGGGATGGAGGAAACAATGATTTTTCATTTTACAAACCAGATATGCTCATCACTATTGCTGATCCACATCGTCCAGGACATGAAACAAGTTATTATCCTGGTGAAGTAAACACTCGTATGGCTGATATAATATTGATAAACAAAGTAAACACTGCTAAAAAAGAAAACATAGAAAAAGTACGAGAAAACATCAAAAAAATAAATCCAAACGCAAAAATCATAGATGGAATATCAACAGTCACAGCTGAAGATAAAGACATGATTAACGGAAAACGTGTTCTAGTAATAGAAGATGGTCCAACGGTTACACATGGAAGCATGCAGTATGGTGCTGGAATGGTAGCAGCAGAAGATGGACACGCCGGAGAAATAATTGATCCACGAAGTTTTGCAGTAGGAAGCATAGTTGACACTTTTAACAAATACACACATCTAACAAATGTACTGCCTGCTATGGGGTATGGTAAAAAACAAATGAAAGAGCTTGAACAAACTATTAACAAAGCAGATGTAGATGTAGTAGTTAGTGGTACACCGATAGATATTACACGTGTTATTACTACAAAAAAACCAATAGTTCGTGTTAAATACGGTGTTGGCGGTAAAACTATTCAGGATCTTGAAAAAATCGTTGATGATTTTATATCAAAAAATAATCTATAAATAAATACATTTTTTTCTTTTTTTAATCTACTTTTTTAATATATAGTTAATCTCTTGCATGTGGCAGAACCACTTAATATATACGAAACTATACATGGAATATAAAAAACAAATTTTCCTATTTTTTAAGTTTCCCGCCTTCAAGAGCAAACTGAGCAAGAAGAGCCTCAAGCTGAATATGTTCATTACTTCCTTCAGTTAAACGAAACTCTGCATCCCCTGTTTTTTCAATAAGTCGAACCTTGTTAATATCCGGAATAGACAAATCAAATATAGCCTGATGAATCTGCTTAATAACATCCTCCCCTGAAAGGCCATATTTTATAAGTAAATCATACAGATTATTTCTAGCAGCCATAAAATTACCCGACAATGCTGAATTAATCAAATTTTTAACATCCTCAGGTTTTGCTATAGCACTAGTTTCATACAACAACTCAGCAGTAATCTTTTTTTCAACAGATGCACCAACCTGCAAAGTATTAATCGCTTTACGAAGATCACCACGGCTGATAAAAATCAAAGTCTCCAAACCATCTGATGTGATCTCTAGATTTTCTTTTGTTGCAATTTTACGAATATATTTTTTAACATCATCATTTTTAACCGGGTTAAACCGGAAGACTGTGGTACGAGACTGAATGGGTTCAATAATCCGACTAGAATAATTAGCTGAAAGAATAAACCTGCAAATATGAGTATATTTCTCAATAGTACGACGAAGAGCAGCCTGAGCATCAGGTGTCAAAGAATCAGCTTCGTCAAGAAAAATAATTTTAAAACTAGTTTTACCAATAGGTGCCGTTCTAGCAAAATCTTTTATCTTACCACGAACAATTTTAATACCACGCTCATCACTAGCATTAAGTTCATTAAAATTCTGACGCCAAGTATCACCAAATAATTCTTTAGAAAGAGCTATAGCTGAAGTAGTTTTACCAGTACCAGCGGGACCAGCAAATAAAAGATGAGGGACATTCTTTGTTTTAACGTAAGTCTTTAAACGTTCAACTATCTGATCTTGACCAACAACATCATCAAGTGTTCTTGGTCGATATTTTTCTATCCAGATATTCTCCATAATACAAGTATTCTCCACTACAGTAATAATAGTAATAGAATTAATGTTTTTTGTATAAAAAACTGTTTATCAAAACCGGAAGTTTTTCTAAGTTTTTTGAGAAACGATGATCATCATGTAAAAAACGAACACTTGATTGTTGAAAACGAGCAAAATCCATAACCCAATTTCTTGGAACAACCTTATCGTTTGTCCCAACAAAAATCAAGATTTCTGAATCAATTTCTTTTTCAAATAATTCAGGGCTCTTCATTTCTTTTAAAATCCTTTGTGGCATATCACTAATCTTTGTTATATCGTAATCAGGTGGGATAATTGCAGGATTCAATAAAACAATTTTTTTAACATTAGATAAATCAATAGCTGTTTTTGCTACAAGAAAACCACCGAGGCTTGAACCAATCAAAAAAACACTATCATCATCTTTGATTACATTCGAAATATTTTCAAGACATTCAGATATAACTAAATCTTCAGGTTCACAATCCCGATATTTAATAGCAGTTGCACCAAGTTTTTCTTTAAACAAACCACCTTTAGCACTATCTGGACTTGACTGATATCCATGGATATAATAAAGCATTTAATAAAATCCTCCAATCTATTTTGAAAAAAACTCAACAAAAACTTTACGATTTCTAGGGCCATCTCCCTCAAAAAAGAAAATCTTCTGCCAAGTACCTAAAACAAGTCTACCCTTGTTAACAAGAACTTTTTCAGATGAACCAATCAAACTAGCCTTGATATGAGCATCACTATTCCCTTCACTATGATTATAATCTCCATTTTTTGGTATTAAATCTTTTAATTTAGTTATTATATCTCTTTGAACACTTGGATCTGCTCCCTCATTTATTGTAACCGCTGCTGTTGTATGAGGAACATAAAGCAGGACAAAACCATTATCGGGATTTTCTTCATCTACAGTGTTTTGAATTTTTTCTGTGATATCAACCATTTCAAGTCTTTTGTTTGTTTTAACATTTATTTCTTTCATTTTATCCTTTAGCCTTCCTATAGTCAGATATACTAAATTTAAAAACTTTTTTGGAACTGGGATTATTTAACTATATATACAACAATTATAATTATTGCTACTATTATCATTCCTATACCGGATAGTATATGTGCAATTAATTCTTGCCTAAAACCAGGTGTCTTTTTATTTTTTTTATATACGTCTCCAAAAAATAAAAATCTATATATTGCGGCAAAAACAATTATTTCCTCTCCAGATTTAAATTCTAAATATGTTAAAAACAAAATGAAGATACCAAATAAAAAAAGAATCGGGCTTAATACAATAATTAATTGAGGTGCAAGTTCCTCATTAAATCTAATAAATAGAATCATTCCTATCAGTATTGCAGAAGTAAAATACAAAATTATATTGCAAATCTTTTTTGTTCTATAATCCATACAATAAATTTTAGTTATAATTCTTTTCTAATAAAAATTTTCTTATAATCCAATGAAATAAATATAACTAGTTATATCCGCTAACACAAGATGAAAGTTAAACCAGCTGCACTATTATTTGACATGGATGGAGTACTTGTAGATAGTCTTGAATCATGGTGGAAAGCACTAAATGATGCGTTAAAAGCATATGATCATGATGAGATTTCCCGGGATGAATTTATAGAAACTTATTGGGGTCATGATCTTAAGAGTAATCTTGAAAAAATTGGTTTAAATCCAGAGGTTGTAACTTTTTGTAACAATGTCTACGGTGACCATGTTGATTCAATTAAAATTTACCAGGGTACAAAAGAAACATTGAACTCTCTAAAAGATTATAAAAAAGCTATTATTACAAACACGCCGGGTAGTTGCGCGGATCAAATACTTGAAAAAATCGGTATTAAAAATTTTTTTGATGCAGTGGTTACAAGTGATATGGTTATGATGGGTAAACCTAATCCAGAAATAGTTTTTAAAGCTTGTAGTCTTTTAGATGTTAAAGCTGATAAATGTGTTCTAATTGGTGATACTCAGAGTGATGTTGAAGCAGGAAGAAAAGCGGGTTGTACTGTTATTGGTATAAACACGGATGCAGATTACAAAATTAATGATATATCAGAGTTATTGAATATTATCGAAAAATAAGATTTTTGATAGGAGTTATATTTTATGGATGAAAATAAGGATAAAATAAAAAAAGCATATGATCTTGCATTTAAATATGAGGCAGAAATAGGAAGTTGTCCACAATGTGTTCTTTCAGCTTTAAAAGAAACACTGGATTTAGAAGATATTGAAGAATCCATCAAAGCAAGTGATTCTCTTGCAGGTGGAACATGTCTTAGTAGTAATGGAACATGTGGTGCTCTTGTCGGTGGAATGTTGTCATTAGGTTTGTTGTATGGTCGTAGTTATGAAGATTTTTCTAAAGGAGAACGGAAGAGGCGTGTTTTTCAGTTTTCAAAAAAACTTTATGATTGTTTTATAGATGAATATGGTTCTATTCTTTGTAAAGATGTTCAAGAAAAACTATTTGGTAAATCTTATAATCTTATGGATAAAGATGAGTATGCTAAGTTTGAAGCAGCGGGCGCTCATGTAGATAAATGTCCTAGTGTAGCTGGTAATGTTGCTAAGTGGACTGCTGAAATTATCCTTGAAAAATGAATGCAAAAATATATATTATAGAATATCTCTTAATATATTTTTAACTTGTTTTCCAATGATTGGGTAAACCCTGGCTTTCTTTTCCATTATCAGGGTTATAAAAATGTAGATCATTAAAAAAAGCCCAATATTCAACCACAGGGTAATCATGAGTTTTAAAATAATCAAAACTAAAACCAGAATTACTCACAAGTTTTTGATCATCATCATCCCAATAAGGTCCACTTGTAGCTTCTAATTCAAACCATTTACCATTCTGATAAACTTGAACCCATGCATGACCACCAACTTCTCCAGAGAAATCAACTTCACCCACAACGACACGGACGTTAGTTTTAGCTACACCAACCGCCTCCAGAATAGAAACCAATGTATATGCCTGACTTTCACAATCACTAGCCATACCATTAACAGGATTAGAGGCATAATTTGGAGTACCAGAAATAAACTCAGCAGGCATCAACCATTTCTCAGGCCTTCCATGAAGTGTACTATCTGATACCCAAGTCCAATCAACAGCCGTATCATAAGCCTTTAAGGTTGAATCAATATCATTTGAATCCTTATATTGTACAACTGTAGCATTATTAGGAGTTACATATTTCTGATAATTTGACACATGGGTAAAATTTTCTTTTCTAAGAATAAGATCCCGTTGTTTAAGAAGTCGTTTCATACGAAATTTTTTTATTTTTTGAAGAACCGGTTGATTACTCTCCAAGGTTTGATCTATACTGTCTTCCTCTGAATCATCTAAAAATAAATCTAAAGGATTAAAAACAAACAAAGAAACAAATAATAATAACATTAAAACAACAACTGCAGCTAAAACAATATAAAGAATACTTTTTTCCATAGATCTCTCAGTGTATAATGTAAAAAAACAATTCTATTTAAAATCTTATAAATATTCGGCTTCATCCCGTAATTAGCTTGCTAATTACTTATTTTTAAAAAATCACGTCGGCGTTGCTCTTCAAATTCGGGTTTTTTTAGCCTAAATGCTGATGT
>CAYLLH010000032.1:0-5309 GCA_964384785.1 uncultured Thermoplasmatales archaeon
AAGTTGTTTTTTAATTTCTTGTTCTAATAGTTCAAGGAATTCTTCTTCTTTTCCTTTTGGTATTGTTGCTCCAGCTGCAATATTATGTCCACCACCAGCTCCATCTAGTTTTTTTGCTGCATAGTTCATTGCTTTTGATAGATTAAGCCCACGGTCGACTAGTGTTTGTGAGGCTCGAGCTGAAGCTTTTGTTTCTTTTTCGTTTTTATATGCAAAACCTATGAGTGGTAGGTTTCTGTCTATTTCTCCATCGTTTAGAAGCATGTTGGTTACTATTCCTACTATTGTATCACGTATACCGTTTTTTGCATGGAACCATTGAAGATTTTCTCTTTTTGTGATTCCTTCTTCTTTTGCAAAATTAATTCCTTCCACTAAATTACTTCGATGTCCTCTAAGTAGATCAAGTGCTTGTTTTAGATATTTATCTCGATCTCCAAGGCATACTTCTAGTCCTACTTTGCATTCTCCATATCTGGCTGTACTGTTTAGAAGTGTTGCGAATTCTTTTGCTTCATGTAGTTCTGTTCCTTCTTTTTCATTTGGAAATGTGTATATTTCTCCCACAAGTCTTTTTGTTAATCGATGCCCAAAACCTTTGTTTAATAGTTTTTCTCCGACTGCTGATACAATTCTTGACCTACTGGTTTTATCTAGATCTATCCATCGACGCCAGTTGTCACCATCTTTTGTTACAATATTTAGATCATTTAGAAAAGAAATACATTCATTCTCACGCCCTGTCAAACCTGGTATTAATGGATCATTTGCATACATTAGAAGTTTGTAAACAGGCCGGGTTTCTCTCCCAAAAAAACGAAGATCTATAACTGATTTTACACAACCATTTTTTTCTCCATCTCTTAATATTTGTCTATTAAGTCCATATAGTTTCCCATGTTTTCTATCCTGAAGATCTCCGCATGCCCCTGCAATGGATAGACTTGAAAGATCCATGTTTTTTTTATCAATATTTTTCGCTACAAAATATGTAGAACCCGCGCCACTAAGTTCTACGCCACCATCAAAACCAAATAAATGAGGGTTCAAATGAAATGAAAAATCAGAGTCCTTGGGGCATATATGATGATCAGTTATAACCTTGTTAAGATCTGGTGAGTTATTAGAAATGCTGCTTCCAAGATCTGTAAACCATACAAGTTCATGATTCTCATTTTTGAGTCTTTCAATAATTTTATCGTCAATTTGTTTTACAAACTCAATAGAAAAATCCTTTCCAAGTCTCTTCAGAGTCTTATATGCTATAGCTCCACTTGTGATTCCATCTGCGTCGATATGACTTACTATATGAATATGTTCAGCTTTTTTTAAAAAGCCCCCAATCTCATTTGCTCTTTTATGCAACTTGAGTGCACCAACAAAAAAAGTAATAACAAAATTAGTATGAATACTTTACCCAAAAAAATATAAAAATATAAAAAAAAGAGAAAAAAGTTTTATGGCTTTATTCTTCAGCCATTTTCTTATATGTTTTGTATCTTTCTTCAACGTCTTCTTCTAGTAGTTTCTGAAGTCTTTTGGCTTCTTCTGGGAATGATCGTTCTAAACTGTTATATCGTATTTCGTTTTTGATGAATTCTGGTAGTGTTCCATCTGGTTCTTTGCTGTCTAGTTGGAATGGGTTTTTACCTTCATCTTTGAGTCTTGGATCAAACCTGTAGAGTGGCCAGTAACCTGATTGCACAGCGAGTTTTTCTTCGTTTTGTGATTTACCCATACCTTGTTTTATTCCATGGTTTATACATGGAGCATAAGCAATCACAAGTGATGGACCAGGGTAATTTTCTGCCTCCTTGAGGACTTTGATTAAATGGTTTTTGTTAGCACCCATTGCTACACTAGCAACATACACATATCCATATGTCATGGCCATACGACCAAGGTCTTTTTTCACTGTTTTTTTACCAGAATAAGCAAATTTGGCAACTGATCCAACAGGTGTTGCTTTTGATGATTGACCACCAGTATTTGAGTAAACTTCTGTATCTAGGACTAGTATGTTTACATCATGACCCATAGCAATAACATGATCAACTCCACCGTATCCGATATCATATGCCCATCCGTCTCCACCGATAATCCAATGTGATGGCTTTGTGAACATATCTCGTGCTTCCCAGATGTGTTTCATAACACCGTCATGTTTTGTGTCTTTGAGTTTTTCTTGGATTTTAAGTGATATTTCTTTTGATTTATCGCCATTGTTGAAATTGTTCAGCCATTCCTGGAAAAGTTCTTTTAACTCTCCTTCAACGGTTCCATCATTTAGTGTTTTCTCTACTTTTTGTTTAAGATTATCTCTTCTTTGACTGGTTGCAAGGTTCATACCGAAACCGTATTCTGCGTTATCTTCAAACAAGCTGTTTGCCCATGCGGGTCCATGTCCATTTTTGTCTTTTGCCCATGGTACACTTGGTGCATAACCACCCCAGATTGATGAACAACCAGTAGCATTTGCTATTATCATACGGTTTCCAAATAGCTGAGTTATAAGTTTTACATATGATGTCTCTCCGCAACCTGCACATGCACCTGAGAATTCAAGTAATGGTTTTTTGAACTGTGAACCTTTAACGCTGTACTTGTCAAAACCACCAGCTCTTTCTGGTAGTTTATCCATGTAGTCAAACAATGGTGCTTGTTTATCAACCTGTGTTTCCTTTGGTTTCATAACTAGTGCTTTTCCTTTTGGAGCAGGACATATATCAGCGCAGTTTCCACAACCAACACAATCTAAAGCTGAAACCTGTATTCTAAACTTGTAATCGCCTGTGTCTTTACCAACTGCTTTTAATGTCTCCATATCCTCTGGAGCATTTTCTATTTCTTCATCTGTAACCAAATAGGGTCTTATTGCTGCATGTGGACAAACCATAGCACATTGGTTACATTGTATACAGTTTTCTGGAACCCATTCTGGTACATCAATTGCTATTCCACGTTTTTCATATTTACTTGTTTCAAGTGGGAAAAAACCACATGGTTCAAAATCAGAGGTTTTTAATGTATCGCCTTTAAGAGATGCCATCGTATCAACGATTTTTTTCACAAATTCAGGTTTCTCAGTAGTTTCTGTTTTAGGTTTATCTTCAGCGTTTTTCCAAGAATCCGGGTATTCTATTTTCTCAATATGTTCAAGTGCTTTATCTACTGCTTTATAGTTCATCTGAACTATATCTTCGCCTTTGTGACCATAAGATTTCTTTATTGCTTCTTTTAAAAGTTTTACAGCTTCATCAACAGGTAGGATTTCTGAGAGTTTGAAAAACACTGTCTGCATGACCATATTTATACGTTTTCCAAGACCTACCTCTTTAGCTATAGCTACTGCATCAATGTTGTAAAAATTTAGATTGTTTTCAGCTATAGCTCTTTTTAGACTTGCAGGGAAATGTTCTTCCATTTCCTCAAGAGACCAAGGACTGTTAAGTACAAAGGTTCCTCCCTCCTTGATGCCTTCGAGTAGATCATATTTGTCAACATAAGTTGGATTATGACAAGCAATATATTCAGCTACGTTAATCAAATATCGTGATTTTATTGGATCGTCACCGAAACGAAGATGTGAACGAGTAACTCCGCCAGATTTTTTTGCATCATACTCAAAATAACCCTGAGCATATTTATCTGTATTATCACCAATAATCTTTATCGCGTTTTTGTTTGCTCCAACTGTTCCATCTCCTCCAATTCCCCAGAATTTACAACGAACTGTGGACTCTGGAGCTGTATCTATTTTTTCTGAAGGTTCAAGAGATGTATTTGTTACATCATCAGTTATTCCTATTGTAAAATTATTCTTTGGTTTGTCTTTTTTAAGATTTTCAAAAACTGTTTTTGCCATAGTTGGTGTGAATTGTTTAGAGCTAAGACCATACCGACCGCCAACAATAGTTCTTGTGTCACCTTTTTGTTGGAAAACACTACATACATCTAAGTAAAGTGGTTCTCCAAATGAACCTGGTTCTTTAGTTCTATCAAGAACAGCTATTTTTTTTGCAGTTTTTGGTATAATGCTATAGAAATCATCCGCAGAGAACGGTCTAAACAAACGTACATTTACAACTCCAACTTTTTCCCCTTTTGAGTTAAGGTATTCTACTGCTTCCTCAGTTGTTTTTGAACCTGCACCAATCATTACAATGACTCGGTCTGCCTGTGGATCTCCATAATAGTCAAAGAGATGATACTGCCGACCTGTTAGTGTTGCCACACGATCCATTTCTTCTTGAACGATTCTAGGTATTTTTTCATAAAACTCGTTTCCACGTTCACGAACCTGGAAATAAGTATCAGGTCCCATTGCACCCATACGTATATGTGGATGTTCCGGGTTAAGTGCTCGGTTACGATGTTTTTTTATGGCATCCCAGTCAACTAGTTTAGCCATATCATCGTATTCGATCATCTCAATTTTTTGGATTTCATGACTGCTTCGGAATCCTTCAAAAAAATGTAAAAATGGAACACTAGCTCGGACTGATGCAAGATGAGCAACAAGTGCTAAATCCATTATTTCTTGAATTGAAGATGATGCTAATTCAGCAAAGCCTGTTGGTCTAGCAGCCATTACATCAGAATGATCTCCAAAAATGGAAAGAACTTCTGCAGCTAACGATCTTGCCGCGATATGAAAAACAGCAGGCATAAGTTCTCCAGCTATTTTAATCATATTTGGAAGCATAAGCATAAGTCCTTGTGAAGCAGTAAAAGTGGTTGTAAATGCTCCAGCAGATAGTGAACCATGTACTGCTCCTGCGGCTCCTGCTTCTGATTGCATTTCAACTACTTTTACTGGTTGATCAAAAATATTTTTACGTCCCTGAGCTGACCATGCATCAGCCATTTCACCCATAGGTGAAGACGGAGTAATTGGGTAAATCGCGGCGACATCTGAAAAAGCATAGCCAACATGTGCTGCTGCAGTGTTACCATCTATACTTTTCCAATTTTTTTCTTTACTTTTCTCTTCAATTTTTGTTTCGCTTTCTAAAGCCTCAGACATAATAAAATCTCCTAACTATTTTTATATAATATTTTATCCTTGTGTACCCCGTAACTAGGTCTGATAAATAAATATTTTGTATAACAATTTATACGTTAATAGCCTGTTGAAAAATTATAGTTTTAATCTACTTTTAAGATTTGATTTTTTAAAATGGAAAGTAGTTTTTTCTAAGTTTATATGAAATAACAGCAAAGAAAGATTGTACCGCAGGAGCAAATCTTTCTTTCTGAACCTATTTCAAATTAATACACAAGGTGAAAAATTACTATTTTCTTTACTA
>CAYLLH010000033.1:0-19223 GCA_964384785.1 uncultured Thermoplasmatales archaeon
TTTTATCCGTTTGACTAAGGACTTTATCCAGTCACATGTTATACTTTGCAATTTATAGTATAAAAATATATCGTGTTATATTTGCAAAAAAACAAAAAAACCAAAACAACCAAAAAAACACTTAACAAATAAAAACAAAAGAAAAATAATAAAAGATAAAACTAAGCCTTAACAGGCTCTTCCATCTTTTTATCCTTGCTACTATCATTACTGCTACTAGAAGATTTACTACTAGAACTAGATGAACTACTAGAAGAAGTAGAACTAGATGAAGATCCACTAGAGGCACTTGTTGTCTTCTTAGAATCTAACTCTTTATCAACCTGACTACCAACATTAACACCACTCAAAGGAACATCCTCAGTCTTTAAAAGCTCACCTTCTTTTTTATCATTAGTAAAACGAATCAATTTATATTTTACAACATTTGGCTCAGCAGCTGTAAACCAAAAACGATTACTCAATTCATATTTAGTAATAAGCTTTCCATCCTTACGGTTAGAAAGATCCTCAGAATACTCAAATAGAATCGTAAAAGTATCATCCCAAGGAAGATTAATATGCATTTTCCACTTACGATAAGGCATCCTTTTTTCAATAGCAGGCTTCATCGATTCTATTGCATCATCAACTCTCTCCAAAATCTTATTCTTCATTTCTCCATCATCCTCCTTAAATCCTAAACATTTTTTTCCTCATCAATATCAGAGATTTCTTTCAATATTTAAACCAACACAACTCAAATATTATCCTATTCTCTCTTACATCCCTTCCTAGTTTGAATCAGTAACACCATATATAAATAATTGCATATTATGCAATCAAACTATATAGCAGCAATAGTTTTCCTATCTCTCATAATCAATATATTAAAGGTCTCTTAATAATTTTTCTTTAAAAATAAACAAAAAAAACTTGAAATAAACAAAAATAAAATTATAATACAAAGAAAACATACACCCAACCCAAATTATTAACTTTCAAACACTTGAGGAAAAAAAAGATGAAAACAGCATTAATATCAATGAGACCAGAAATTGGAAACAAAACTGCTAACATAAAAAAAATAGAAAAATTCATAAAAAAAGAAAAAGCAGATCTCTACGTTTTCGGAGAAACAACACTTACAGGATATCCAAACAAAGACGAATTCAGAACACTAGCCGAACCTATTAACGGTCCATCAATAAAAAAAATATCTAAACTTGCAAAGGAAAACAATTGCCATATAATCTTTGGAATGCCTACAAAAAAACAAGAAGTAAAAGGAATTATAAACAACTCAGCAATCCTTATTCACCCTGATAAAAAAATAGACATATACAACAAATGGTTCCTTCCAACATTTGGACCTTTTGAAGAAAAAATCTTTTTTGACCAAGGCGAACAGATAAAAGTATTTGACACTAAAATTGGAAAAATAGGACTTATTATTTGTTATGATATTTTTTTCCCAGAACTAACAAAGGCACTGTCACTTCAAGGAGCAGAGATAATAGTCTGCATTTCAGCATCACCTAATATTTCAAGAAAATACTTTGAAACATTGATACCTGCTAGAGCCGTGGAAAACACAGTATTCTTCCTGTATACAAACATAGTGGGTACACAAGAAAACCTTACATTCTGGGGTGGTTCTCAAGCATATGATCCACTTGCTAATCAACTATGTAAAGCACCATATTACAAAGAAAACATATCTATATTTGAAATAGATCTTGATACAATCTCCACGTGTAGAGCAAACCGTCCAGTTCTTAGAGATATACGGCCAGAAATCTATAATGATCTATATACTCTTAGCCGTTTTAATAAATACACAAAAAATACAGATTAACTAAGGGTCTGACTAATTAGTCAAAAGCTAATTGGTCAAATATAAAAAACCATAGTATTAAAATTTAATAGGATTAAAATTAATCATAAAGAGTGTTTTTTTAATTTGAAAACATGATATCTAAGTCCTCAAATCTTGCTCTAAAAATATAGTTATTAGTTTTTAATTTGCTTTCCTATTTATATCTTTTCTCAATAATATAATTAGTAACTGACAAATATTGCTGGAGTTAAAAAGAAAAAATAGTGATCTTAAATCGTTTTAGGAAAATTATTTGTATGCCATAATAGATTAAGATTAGAGAGGATTAAAATGGAAAAAGAAGCGATAACTAATGTTTTGGATGATCTACTTAATCAAGAAGAGATTTTAGGTTGTATGATCATCAATCGTGATATGTCTTATATCGTGCCAACCTCCAAGAAAAATGATGTTGGAGCAAATAAAATGATAGATGATTTCAAACATAAGCCTGATAATATCTTTAAGATGATTGATTGTTATTCTGAATTGAAATTGAAACAAATGAAATGGACATTAAAAGATTGCGAAGCATGGTTTTATGTATTTCCTGATTTTCAAAGTACTTTGATAGCTGTTGTTCCAAAACTTTCAAATGAAGGATTACTCGCATCGGAGCTTGAAAAAGCACGTCAAAAAATATTAACAGATTGACAACAGAAAAACAACATCAAAAATATAGGTTCTATCTCGTCAGTCTAGTAAAATAGGTCTAGTAAAAGATAAATATTTGTATAATATTTAATAATATGTACATTAGGCGGGATTCTCATAAAAAACGATCCGATTGCAAAGGTTCTAGATGATCTTCTCAAATTCGAAGATATATATGCT
Source organism: uncultured Thermoplasmatales archaeon (assembly GCA_964384785.1). Classification (GTDB taxonomy): domain Archaea; phylum Thermoplasmatota; class E2; order DHVEG-1; family DHVEG-1; genus JAZKSG01. Next base: position 2,693 of record CAYLLH010000033.1, read on the forward strand.
TGTATGGTTGGCCGTCGTGGTATGATCGATAGTGTGATGCCAAGTGATAGTACTGAGAGTTTTGAACCTGAAATATATGAAATATGGGACATTGTAAAGAGAGTTATGGATGCACAGCTTGAAATTATTAGTCAATTTCCAGGTCACGGGGAGTTGAGACACAGGGTTATGGATTATGAAATTTTATTTTATGTGTTACCTGATACTGAAAATGCATTAGTAGCGATTGTTCCAGGGCTAGCAAATAAAGGATTAATTGCAGTTAATATGGAAAACGCAAGAAGGAAAATCCAAAAAATACGTGAAGAGGAAGATATTGCATAGATATTTGGAGATATCGATTTTATAATGACAGCCGAACAAAAATATAACTTTAAAAAGAAAGCTTCAATTGATTCTCATGACAGAGGATTGGAAGTTAAAGTTGGGATGTCAGAAAAATGGGATGCTCACGATGCAGGGCGTGAAGTTGCAAAAACAGCAATAGAAAAATTACGATATCCACCTGATTTTTTCATTCTATTTTCAACAATTCATTATAAAAAACATGGTGGATTTCAGGAATTGCTAGATGGCGTATGGGAGATTTTACCCGAAAAAACAAAACTTATCGGTGGCACAGTTACGGGTTTTATGAATAATTATGGTTGCTATGCACAAGGATGTACCGCTCTTGCTGTTTCATCCAAAGAAATGGATTTTGCTATTGGCTATGGTAAGAATACAAAAAGAAGCCCAAAGAGAGCAGCCAGACAATGTGTAAAAACAATACAAAAAGAACTAAAAGATAGCAAATATGAAAACAAATTTTTACTTAATCTAATTTCTTCCGGTGAAATTCCGGATATTCAAGGAATGGGGCGAAAAAAAGTTATAAAATCAGGGATTGCACCTATTATGAATAGATTATTAGGCTTTTCTCAATATGTTCTTCAAAAAGGTGCTGCAAGAGATGATGAAGTTGTTGAAGAAATGATAAAACACTTACCGGATTACTATATGCTTGGCGGAGGGACATATGATGACGGCTCAGGTCTAGAGAATTATCAATTTTTCAACGATAAAGTCTTAAAAACATCTGTTGTATCACTTGGGATTAAAACAAATTACAATCTAGATGTTTTAACTACACATAATATGAAAAAATCAGACGTTAATTTTAAAATTACAAAGTTAAGTAAAGATGGACGAAGCATAAAAGAAATAAATGGCAAACCGGCGGCATCTGAGTTTTTAAGATTAATGAATTGGCCAGAAGATTTTTTAAAAGACGAAACATGGTATGATATAGCTTATCATTTTCCATTAGGATTTAGGATTGATACTACTAGTACTGAATTTGCACCAAGAGTAATGGCAGTAATATTGGGAGAAACCTTAATAACCACAATTCGATCGAAAGATACTGAAGGATCTGTTTTAACTATAGATGGGAGAAATTTAATAAAAACTATCGATGATAATTTAAAATCATATCATAATACTCCATCTTTTGGGTTAATTTCATCATGTACAACTAGGCTAATTACTATGGGCGATAAAATATATCAGGCTCATGATCATATCTTAAATCATTTTAAAGATAAACCTTTTATTGTTTTTTATGTTGGAGGAGAATCAACATATTCTCCAGCAAAAGGGTTAAATTTTGTTAATATGTCTTTTAATTCTGCAGTATTCTGGCCAAACAATAATCAATTTTATTAAATGACTTTTCCAAAATTTGTCAATTCCTTCAGAGTAAAACCATATTTTTCCGCCCATTTCTCTGTTTTTTTCAAATGATTAATATCTATTGATCCTACATGATTTTTTCTTTCATCTTCTAAAGCCTGCATTATCACCTCAGCAATACAAGCAAAATTTTTTCCAACTGGTATACCCGGTATTGGAAAAGGATATCTTAATGGAAAATCAACATATCCGCCATCGATTCTTACGATATCTTTTCGTTTTTTACACATTTCATATGAAAGATTCGGTGGTTGAGAAACATCAATTACTATTGCATTTTCTTTTATGTATTCATTACTGAGTAGAGCTTTTGGATGATTAGTAGATGTAATAACTACATCTGCTTCTCGCGTGTCCAATTTAATTGTGGTTTCAAAATCTCCATTAATCCGTTCTTTAAGTCCTTTCAATTTTTTTTCTCGTCTACCGATAAGAATTGAATGAGCAAATTCTGGGACTAAAATTTTTGAAACAGCTTCACCAATTATTCCATATGCTCCAACAATTGCTAAAGTTAAATTTTTAGAATTTTTACTATATTTTATTAATGATTTTTTCACCGCTTGACATGTAACTGCGGCTGTATAACTGTCGCCATGATTTACAAATCCTTTATACTCATTTTGGCTTAAAAAAAATTCTCCGCCATCTGTTACAGATGTTGTAAGTCCTCCAAGTTGTATTAAACTCACATTAAGTTCTTTTTGGGCATAAATTGCCGTATTTAGAATTTTTTTTCTAATTTTATCTCTAGGTAAGTTCATTATTTCTTCTGCGTCATGTTTAATCCCAATTATATAACCTGTTGCTTCATTTATATTTATCTCAGGAGATACAATTATATCTTTTTTAATCCAATTTTCTGGTATATTATAGATATCCTTTTTGTTTAATAAATGTCCAAGGACGGCAAATTTCATATTTTCTAAACCTCATTTTTAGATAATAGTACTGTAATCTTAAAACAGATAAAAAATTTTATTACTGTTGTCCAAAGAGTCTTACTCCAGTATATGCTTTTGCTTCAATTGGTCTTCCTGGTTTATAATTAATTTTGATATGGCTTATGTATCTTACTATTGCTTTTGAAAAATTGTTATCTGGTAATTTCACTGACGGCTGATATGTTTCAAAGTTGAATTCATTACTTGGATCTTCTTGAGTTACACCAGGAAAATCAAGTACTGCATTTTTCATATTTGGTAGACACATGCCTTTTTCTACGAGATGATCAAAGAACTCATTCCATCCTTGTCCTTTATGATATTGATCTGGAGATATAAAACATTCAAGACCAATTTTCGGATCAATATCATCGGTTATGTTTATATGCAGTCTGATACAGTTTGAATACTTTTTAATCTCATTGATATATTCTTTTAATCCATTGTTTTGATCTGTCCATCCAAGTGATTCAAGATATGGTACAACATCTTCAGGTTTAATTCTTTTAACAACTATTCTCATCCCCTCTGTATTTCTTGAAAGCATTGATGCTACATGAAATACTGATGCACCAGCTGGTAGTTTTTTAAGTGCATCAAAGAATTTTACTTCAAGTTTTTCAGAAACTTTTTGTCCTGTCAAAGTTGGTATTGCATTTCGTGTAACCCATTTAACTTTATCAGCATCCTTTTCATCATCCATTCTAAGTGGTACTGTTTGTAAAAAAATGCTTGGAACTGGTATTTCAACATCTTTATCTGCCGTATCAAATTCTAACCAAAGACCAAGAATATTATTATAAAGTATTGAAACAGGGTCTGCCCATTTCTCAGTAAAAACTCCAACATTTCTCCATTCTTGTTTATCTAAGTATTTATCTGGTAAACCACCGTTTTTTATTAGATTTAAAAGTGCTTCCCGTTCACCTTTTTGTGAGGATACTGCTATAAGGTAATCTGATCTTGCATTTGTTGATGTAAGTCGTGATTCAAAACCAAAAAAACTTGTGAGATTTCCTGTTAGATGTTGTGCAAGATTTCTAATTTCAGTAAAGTTTTGTGACGATATTAATTCCTCTGAAACATGAGGTGCAATAGAGAAAAGATAATCTGAAGGATAAATTTCTCCATTTGGAGAAGATTTAAACATTATAGTTTGGTTAATATTCCTATCAAAAACCGTCAAACCATCTTCTAAAGATATTTTATCAAAGGATTTTGATGGAATGAATTTTTTTATCACTTTTTTACTGCCCCCATTTTTTACTTTCAAACTCTTTAAATAATAAATACCTTTTTCGCATCTGGGTATGCATGTAGGTATGCAGTCTTTATAATCTATTTCTAGGCTATTTATTCCTTTCATATTTTTTGCCTCTAATTTAATAATATATCAAGTTAACATAAAGCCCCAATAGGATAAATTCCTACAAAATTCTAAAAACACGGATTTTTTCTTATGTTTGTCGGAAAACAGAGAAAAATAGGTCGATAAAAAAACAGGAATCATAAGAGAAAATATATAGATATAAAAACTCATAATCAATTATGCATACATCAAAAAAAGAAGGAGGAAATAAACATATGAGGGAGACAGAATTGTTTCATTGGACTCTGAATTATCCAACTGAAAAAGATCCTAGACCTGCGCGTATCCTTACTTTAGCAGGTAATATGCTTCCTGATGATATCATAGAATATTTCAAAACAAATAAAATTTTATTTAATGCAGAAACTGATCTTTGTAAAGGTGGCGGTATTTTGTGTTTGTCTAAAGAAATTTTTAAGGAATACACTTATTTTTTGCATCTCGGTAGGTCTTTTTGGAAACTTGAGGATAAACAGATTACACTTAATATTCTCTATCAGCTTGCTATGTTTTATCTTGGATACGAGCATATTACTCCATCCTCGTCCGAAAGTAGCAAGTTGAATGAAAAACAACAGGCCGAAGTAGTAAAATTAATGAATGAATGGATTTACCGACGTCAACAGAATATTAAAGCAAGTTAAAGATAGTTAAAAAAGGAAAAAATTTGAAGTATATGCCAAATTGAATAAATATTATTTTATGTGCCATATAATAATATAATTATGTCAAAAATATGTATACTTTTAATGGCCGCATAGAAGGTTTTATAAGGAGAAAATGCATTATATTTTTGTTATTATAAAACGAAAATAATTTAAAAAATATTGACCTAAAAAATATAAAATAATTGCCCCAAGAATGCGGGAACATTCAAGGGGCTGGAGTCTGATAACGTGAGTATCAAACCCCATGACGAGATAGAAGAAAAAGAAAATAAATGTTTCCATGCCAAAATAACCGTAGATTACAGCTCAATACCATATGGTTCTAATAATCTGACTAATGAACCTTCAACTAAAATTAGCAATTATCATACATTTAATGATGGCTGTTATTCAGATATCCATGATTATAATACAAGATATTTAGAGAATCCTTCTGAAAAAAACCCAATAAGTATAGCAGAGTTTTTAGGAAAATATCTTGATTTGACTTTTATAAGAGATATATTTGCGAATAAATATGGTAGTGTCAATTATCATTTTCGTTTTCCTATGGATGCAATGATAAAAGCATCTATGGTTCGCAGAATAAAATGTATGAGATCCTTTCAGAAACTTGTTAACCGTTTTGAAACAAATCAAACTGATGCAAAATTAATTGGTTTTAAAAACAATGGAAATGGAAAATGTAAGATACCAGATAGAAGGACTTTTAGACATTGGGAAAATATCCGTATAGATAATCAGACTCTTGAACAGACTATGGACATATTCATAATAAACTTAAGAGAAGAATTAGAAAAACATGGAATATTTCTTGGAAAGAGAATTGGTATCGATTCAACTCCATTAGAAGCATTATTTAACGATAATGATGCAAAATATAGTGGTCATTATGAAATAACAGGCTATAAAATTCATGGAGCATATTGTTTAGATACAAATATTCCTTTGGCAATTATTATTACTCCCATGAATGAAAGTGATCCTAATTATTTTAAACCTCTAATATCAAAACTGAAAAAATTAGGAATTAAGTTTGAAAAAATAATTGCTGATGGGGCTTATGATACCTTTGAACATTTTGCATTAATTCATCATGTGCATAAAGCTGTATTTTATACTAATCCAGGAACAAATGCAATATATCACGAAAAAGGAAACCTTGGCGGAATACAGCATGAGTATAATAGATTAAGAAACAAAGATGGTTTTTTACCACCGGATAAAGTAACTTTTGAAGATAAACTTGATTTTTTAATGAAAGATGGGAAGTATAAACCGGTTGGTGCATATTTCAGAAATAAATTTTTAAAAAATTGGGAGCAATGGCAAGCTAAAAAGAAAGAAGGAGAACAAAGCCCATATAACTTTAGGAATGCTTGCGAAGGTTTCCATGGATTTGCTAAACAATGGTTAAATCTACAAAACTATTTTGACTACAGAGGAATAAGAAACGTAGAAAGACATGTTAGATGGACTTATATAGCTATACTTGGTGTTGCCTTAGCAAGAGTAAAAAATGGAATTACTAAAGATTTAACTCAAATAGCATATTTTGAATGAAGGGAAACGATTAAAGATAGATATTGGAAATCTTGATATAGGTTACAGAAGAGTAACATTAAAAACAGAAAACAAATTCGATTATAACTCCGAGAACATAAAGATAGCTAATCTTATTGAATAATTTTTTAGTGACTAATTAACTTTTAACTATTAGTCATTAAATCCTGACTAATTAGTCAGACCCAACTAAATAAAAATTTTTTTTCAAAAACTATTTACATAGGTATCATATACCTCGGTGATTGTCCCTTTAGTTTTCAACATAATTTTCCTGAAGGGGAGGCAATCAAAAAAATGTCCGGTTACGATGACAAATATATAAATAAATTAGAGCAGATAGCTGTAAAGCTAAGAAAACATATAATAGAAATGCTTTATCTAGCTAAATCAGGTCACCCTGGTGGATCTCTTTCTGCTACGGATGCAATTGTAGCTTTGTATTTCTCACATATGAACCTTGATCCAACTAACCCTACAGATCCTGATAGAGATCGTTTTATTCTAAGTAAAGGCCATGCCGCACCGGCACTTTATGCAGCACTTGCTGAATCAGGTTTTTTTGAGGTTAAAGAACTAAAAAAACTTAGAAACATAAACTCTATGCTTCAAGGACACCCTGTTTGTAAATGTACACCAGGTATTGAAGCTAGCACAGGATCACTTGGTCATGGTCTTTCTTTTGGAGTTGGAGCTGCTCTTGCTGGAAAACTTGATAAAAAAGACTATCATGTTTATGTTATGCTTGGTGATGGTGAAACCAATGAAGGACAAATCTGGGAGGCTGCATCCTCTGCATCACATTACCGTTTAGACAACCTTATAGCTCTTCTTGATCGTAACTTTCTTCAGATAGATGGGAGCACTGAAGAAGTTTTAAGACTTGAATCAATAAAAGAACGATGGGAAGCTTTTGGTTGGAAAGTCTACGAGATAGATGGTCATGATATAAAAAAAATACTTGAAACCCTTGATGAAGCAGATGATAACGAAAAACAACCCACTATGATAATTCTAAACACTGTAAAAGGTAAAGGAGTATCCTTTATGGAAAACAATGTTGATTTCCATGGAGTGGCACCAAATGAAATGGAATACGAAGTAGCGATGCGTGAACTAACTAAAATAGAAGAAAAACTGAGGGAGAAAAAATGAATACTAAAAAAGGAGACATGTTATACCCTCGTGGAGCCTATGGGGAAAAACTTGTAGAGTTGGGTGAAAAAAACAAAAACATAGTTGTTCTTGATGCAGATCTTGCTAAATCAACAAAGACTATCATGTTTGGAAAAAAATACCCTGATCGTTTTTTTGAAATGGGTATAGCTGAAGCTAATATGATTACAACTGCTGCAGGACTTGCATCCTGTGGTAAAATTCCTTTTGTTAGCACTTTTGCAGTATTTGCTACAGGTCGTGTTTATGATCAAATACGTATGGATCTGGCTTATTCTGAGGCTAATGTCAAAATTTTTGCAACACATGGAGGAATAAGCGTTGGTAAAGATGGAGCTAGTCATCAAATGATAGAAGACCTTGCTTTAATGCGTGTTCTACCTAATATGACGGTTCTTGCTCCTAGTGACGCGGTTCAGACATCACGTATAGTAGAACTGATGGCAGAACACAAAGGACCTGTTTATGCACGAGTGGGTCGTGCTAAATCACCTGTTATTTATGATGAAGAAGAAGTTAAAAATCTAAAGTTTGGAAAAGGATTAACTGTAAGAGATGGTTCAGATTTTACAATTATTGCATGTGGTACATTGGTTGAACCTGCTTTAAAAGCAGCTGAGATTTTGAAAGAAAAAGATAAAATCGATACAAAAGTTGTTGATATGCATACCATTAAACCACTTGATGAAAAACTTGTGATTAAATCTGCAAGAGACACAAATGGTATAATCACCGCAGAGGAACACAGTATTATAGGTGGCCTGGGTGGAGCTGTAGCTGAAACATTATCTGAAAAAGGAATCGGTACAAGTTTCAAACGTATGGGTATAAAAGATATGTTCTGTGAGAGTGGTGAACCTGTGGATCTTCTTGAAAAATATAAACTTAATGAGAAACACATTATGCATAATGTTAAAAAAATGCTTAAAACAAACAAAAAATAATTTCATATTTTTTTTTATCTTGTAACTACTATTGTTAAAATATCCTGATCTTTTAGTTTATGATCAAGCCCTGTTTTTTGTATATCATGTTTGGCTGATGGACCTGATATTGTTGCATAACGAAAACTATCCTTAAAATCACGATGGAGTTTACGACATACATCTTCAACGGTGGAACCTTTTTTCATAATTAGAGGTTCTTTTAGATCTGCTTGTTCACCTACAGGTTTCATAAAAATCCGGATTAGATCAAGTTTTTCAAAAATCATTTCTCTTAGTTTTTCTAAACCAAGCCCTGCTTCAGCTGAAATAGCAATAGCTTCCCAGCCTTTACTTTTTACTTTTTTTATTTTTTCTTTGATTTTTGTTTTTGGAAATAAATCTTTTTTGTTTATTACTACAAAAGCAGGAATATAATCACAGTTTTCCTGAAGAACATCGATGAGTTGATCCTCTGTTATATCCTCACGTATGTTAACATTTGCATTAATAAGATATTCTTGACATATTGAACGAATCACATCAATATTAAGATGTGAAAGCTCAATAGCTGAAGTCACGGTGATACCTCCATGTCCTTTTTTATTTATTCGAACATCAGGTTTCTTCTGATTTAGTCGAAGTCCTGCATCATAAAGTTCTTTGGACATAAGCTCCAAGTGATCATCATCCTGAGCATCAACCATAAACAAAATCAAGTCCACTGATCGAACCGCGGAAAGAACCTCTCTACCTCGTCCTTTTCCCTGGTGAGCACCCTGTATAAGACCAGGTAAATCCAGAATCTGAATATTAGCACCTTTATATTTCATCATACCTGGAATTGTTTCAAGAGTGGTAAACTCGTAATGAGCAACCTCGCTTTTAGCACCAGTTAAACGATTAAGAAGAGTGCTTTTACCGATACTTGGAAAACCTACTAATCCTACTGTAGCATCACCTGTTTTTTTAACAGAAAAACCCTTCCCTTTTCCGCCTTTACTACTGAGTTTATCTTTTTTATCACGTAGTTTAGCAATTTTAGCTTTCAAGCGACCCAGATGTTGCTCTGTAGCCTTATTTTTCTGAGTCTCTGAAATCTCTTTTTCGAGTTTTTCGATTTCTTTTTGTATTTCTGATGTATCCATAAAACTTAAACACCTGTATAAAACAAAGGTCTTATAAAAAAAACGGATAAAAAAAATTACTCTTTCAAAATTTCATGATTTAGATTAGGAATCACTTTTTGACAATTAACTTTTCGTTATGTTAAGAAAAATATCAAAATATTTGTCATATGGAAGAAGTTGTTGAGAACAATTTATCTTATCCAACAGCATGCAAAATTTTCATTTAAAATACCAATTACCTTGAAGGCACCCATAATAAAAAACTGAGTATATTCAGGATATGCATAGTTTAAAACATTGAATTGTAACCTTCCCATAGAATGATCACTGTAATATTCCCTAGCAAAACCAATAAGATAAACATTAACTGGTTTAAATTTTATATATTCCGAATGTTGTTCTAAATCCGAAATTTTTCCAATAAGTAAATATCCAAAAGGCCACATGTAATCTCGAGATTCTAACTGGTCGGTAAATGTTACTAAATCTGTTTTATTAACGTCTGATACTATTTGAATCTCTTTTTGATTTATATTAACTTCAGTTTCATTTTTCAATGCACTAGCTATAAATGATAGATTACTACTTACAAACAATAAACACATTAATATTCCAATTATTTTTGTTTTATTCATCTTATATCACCTTAAAATTGTTAAATTATATAATAAATAGCATATATAAATAGTTTTCTTCCATAGAAATAAAAAAAAAGAATGAAAAAAAACTATTATTTTGTTATATGTGTTCCTGTTTCTCCTTTTAAAGCCTGCCAACCACATTCTACATGAGAAATAATTACTTTTTTTCCACCGGATTCTAGAAAACGAATAGCAGATAAAATCTTAGGACCCATATTCCCTGCTGGGAAATGACCATCATCATAATATTTTTTAATATCAGCCAATGAAACCTTATCTAAAGCTTTTTGTTTATCCGTGTTATAGTTTAGAAAAACTTTTTCTACATTTGTTAGAATCAATAAAACATCTGCATTGATATCTTCAGCGAGACGTTCTGAAGCAAGATCCTTATCAACCACGGCTTCAACACCATCAAAACCCCAGTCTTTTTTTTCTATAACCGGCATACCTCCGCCGCCTGCTGCAACAACCAATATTTCATCATCTATTAGTTGTTTTATCGCTTTTTTTTCAACAATAGATATTGGATCAGGTGATGGAACTACTATACGATAACCTTTTGAGAACTTTTTTAGAGTGTAACCATCTTTTTTTAATCGTTCTATATCTTTTTTTTCATAGTATGGACCAATTGGTTTAGTTGGATTTTTAAAAGAAGGATCTTTTTTATCTACTAAAACCTGAGTTATAATTGATGCTACAGGGATATCGATATCTTCTTTTTTTAAAGCATTAGAAAGACATTGCTGTATCATATAACCAATGAGTCCCTGACTTTCAGCTACACAAACACCCAAAGGCATAGAGGGCAGTATATCACGTGAGAGATTATTTTGAAGAAGTATTGCTCCTACTTGAGGACCATTACCATGTGTTAGAATTATCTTCCAATCATTCTGTATCATTCTTACGATATGTTTAGAAACTGCACGGGTGTTAGCAAACTGTTCATAGATATCTCCTTTCTGCCCTTCTTTTATTAGAGCATTCCCGCCAAGAGCTACTACAGCAGTTTTTTTTGAAACCATTTTTTTACCCTCCATCTGGATAGATAGGATTGAATAATATATGTTCTATAAAAAAATGATACCTAAAAACTTAAAAACAATAAACATTGTTTAAAAAAATTTGAGATAAGTAAAAAAAATGTTAGAATATGAAAGAAAAAATCTGGTTGAAAAACTAAAAAAACAAGGAAGAATAACCTCTGAAAAAGTAGAAAAAGCATTTTTAAAGGTTCCTCGTGAAAATTTTATACCTGCTAATTTAGAATCTAAAGCATATTATGATACACCACTTGAAATAGGGAATGATCAAACAATTTCTGCACCACACATGGTAGCTATTATGGCAGAAGAAGTTGACCTTAGAGAGGGTCATAAAGTATTGGAGATTGGTGCTGGTTCAGGTTATCATGCAGCTATAATTTCAAGAATTATAGGTGAAAAAGGACATGTGTATTCTATTGAACGAATCAAAAGTTTAGCTGATAAAGCAAAAAACAATTTAGAAAAAACTGGTATAAAAAATGTTACCATAGAAATTGGTGATGGCTCAGAAGGATTATCTAAATATGCTCCTTATGATAGGGTTTATGTGACTTGTGCATCACCTGGTGTTCCTGATCCATTAATCGATCAACTTAAAAGACCTGGTAAACTTCTGATACCTGTTGGAAGTAGACTATGTGAACTGAAACTAATTGAAAAAAATGAAGAAGGAGATATAAAATCCATTAATCTTGGTGGTTGTGCTTTTGTACCCCTTGTTGGTAAACATGGATTCTAAAATTATTTTTTATAACCTATATCTCTTAAGAACTTATGACGCCATTTTTTCTGTTCTTTGTTTTCAACATCATCAGGGATGTATCCATCGATAACTCCTATGATTCCTCGTCCTTTTTTTTCACCGTTTTCTGATTCAACTATTAGTACTTTTGTAGGATTAGCTGTTGCACAAAAAATATTGCATACTTCTGGAACTTTTTGGATGTTTTTTAAAACATGTAATGGGAAACATTCTTTTATAAAAACTATAAATGAATGCCCTGCAGCTATATTTAAAGCATTTTTTTCAGCAAGAGTTTGTAAATCTTTACTATTACCTGTGCTTCGAACTTTACAATCACCTGATGCCTCGCAGAATGCTATACCAAATTTTGCTTGTGGTACACTGTTCACTATTGCTTCATAAAGATCTTCAACTGTTTTAATAAAATGGGATTGCCCTAATATAAAATTCATATCCTTTGGTTTTTCTATTTTTACTGTTTTAATCTCCATATTTTTTCTCCACCAAAAAAATAAACTATTTTTTCTTAATTTTTTTTTTAGAATAGTTTATCATTTATTTAAAAAATTTGGGGTAAAAAAAATGAGTTTTTTGAGTGTTACTGTTTTTTTCTATGTTTTTTCCAGATTATAGCTATAATGGTTGTTAAAATCAGAAGAATTATTTCAAAACCAGGTATGCTGTTATCTTTTTCATCTTCGTTTTCTGTTTCATTATTTTCTTCATCATCAGTAATCTCTGGTGGATTTCGGGCATAATCCAAAAAACTTGCGTGTTCTTCTTCAGTAAACATTTTTTCTTCAACAGATTTAAGACTTATCGAGGTGAATGATTGACCTTGAGATAAAACATCCCATCCTATCACCATATACGGCTGGATTTTACCTATATAATAAACACCCTGCATGGTAGCGAAATCTACTGTTAATTTGAAAGCAGTGTAACCTTGATAATCCTGAATGTTTTCTAAAATAAGGTTGAGTTCCTCTCCACCCCATAGATCAACAGTTGAACCATTTTCTTTTAAATCGTTGAAACTAAAATTATAGATGTGAGTATTGTAAATAACGGGTAGACAAAAAATCAATGAACCAAATGAAGTAGGGGAATCAAGTTTAGAGTAACTAACATTGTCATCTAACATTTCTTCAAGTTCAATAATTCCTGAAAGATAAATACTCATATTGTGTTTATAAACCTTAAAGGCAACATTTTGTACAGAGTCCTCATATACATCAACAGTTACACCTTTCCAAAAATCCGGGGTTTCATTTGTTACATAGACTGCAAAATAGCGATCATTCCCAGGGTTTTCAAATAAATAAACATATTTTTTTCCTTCATCAAAAGTTAAATTGTTTCCTGCATCTTCTGCCGAAGTGTTACCTGTAAAATAGATACCAGCTATAATAGAAAATAAAAATATACCTATAACTATTATTGAAGTTTTTTTCATTCTCAACCACACCAGGTGAATGTTAATTTATTATTATGTTATAAAACTTTAGTTAAAAATTAGAAAAAATAAAAAAAGAGAGAAATATGTGGATTTTTTTTTGTTTATTTTTTGTCTTTTTTATTTTTAGTTGATTCTTTTTTAGGATTTTTTTTGTCGGATTCTTTAGTTTTTTTCTTTTTATCTTCTGGTCCTTCATAGTAATCTAATAGTTTTTGTTTTTCTTTTTCATGTTTCTTTTTTTCTTCTTTGGTTTCTTCGTCTTCTTCTGTGACTTCTTCGACATAGAGATATCCTGATTTAAACAAGAAAACTATCAGTAGTATTATTATTAGAACAACAGCGATTACTATCGGTATAGCTGGTATTCCTTCAGATGGTTCTTTGTCTTTTCCACCGGTTTGAGTGGTGTCTTGTTTTGGTGTAGAACCTACTATTGCAAAAGTTGAAGTTCCATTGGTTACAGCTTCGAAGAATACATGAGTGTTGTTTTCATCTGTTACCGTGGTTTCTAGTTTGATCCATTTACCGTTTTTGTTTCTCATTAGAATCACGTTTTCTTTAGTGATATTGTTATCGGTGAACCATGTTTTTTCGATTTTGAAATTTATTGTTATTTCTACGTCGCCATCAGATAGTGTTTGGTTTGCTGAAAGATTTATGTCCATATATGCATAAACTTTTACAGATTCTGTTTTAGTTTCATCTGTTGAAATATCTTCCTCTGTTGGTTCATCTGTATCAGTTGGTTTTTCACTGAGTTTTTTGATTGTTATTTTTATGTCGCTAAGATTTTTGTTTGATTTAACTGTTACTTTATCAAGATCTGTGCCTTCTAGTTCTTCATCAGTTATTTCCTGTGTTTCATTAGATGTCATATTGCCTATTTCTTTAGATGTTTCATTGTCAACTGTTACAGTTTCAACAATGAAATCATAAGTGTCTGAGGTTGTGTTTTGATCAGCTGAATCATATGCTTTAATGTAGTATTCAATGGTTGATTCCGCAGGGAATGATCCTATTGTTGCACTGTATGTTTCATTATCTGTTGTGGTCATGTTTTTTGATTGTGTTGTATTCCAGTAGAGTTCTACTTTAGAGATCTCATTGTTATCTGTAACTGCTGCGGTAATAGTAACAGTATCTTCAGTTGTTACAGTTGTTGGACTATGTGAAACACTGGTTATTTCGGGTGGTTCATCTACATCATTAATGGTTACTTCTGCAGTATCATTTGCTGTGTTTTCTAATTCGTCTTTTATTTCGACTGTTACATTGTATGTTCCAGGTTCTTCAAATGTGTAATTATAGGTTGGAGAATCTGACCAGTCAGTCCAGACGCCTTCAAATTTCCAACGATATTCAACGATGTCCCCGTAATCTGAACTACTAAGTGATGCATCAAATTCTATAGATGTGTCTTCATCATCACTGTATGACCCTCCTGCATTAGCAGTTATTGATAATACAGGATCCTCCTCTCCAGTTTCTGGTGGATCTTCTCCGTTAGTAGTTGAATCTGTTGTAGCAGTATCAGAGGAGTAACTGCTGCTCCAAGTGCCACCTGTTGTGTTATAACTCCATGCACGATAGTAATATTTTGTACTTGATGAAAGACCTGAATTATCAGTTTTTGAAGTACCAGTATTGTTATAGATATTTGTGCCATCGGAGATACTTGTTGGGTAACTACCTGTTTTCCTTTGGATTCTAGTGTAATCTGCTTTACTGCCTTTTGTCCAACTAAGTGAAACACTACTTGTTCCTCCGCTGGAAGCACTAAAACTAATTGGAGGATCAGGCGTATAATCCGCTTGCATTTCTCCTCCTAATCCTGAAAAGTGAGGTATCTTAAACCAGAAAGTTTTATTTGTTTCATCATTGTAAGCTAAATTATTTGATAGTGTTGAATCTGTTGTACTCGCTGTAACACCAGTACCATTCAAATAAGCCTCATAGGAACAATCAAGATAATCCGCATAATCACTTAGATTCTCCCAGTTTTGAATTTCTGAAACACCATGACCTTTGGATCTATTCCATAATTCATTAAATTCACCATCATATAAATATGGGAATTCAAGAACAATACTGCTTTCATTCTCAAATGGCATACCCGTATAGTTTACACCAATTATCACATATTCATATATTTCTGGTCCTTGACTACCAAATTTCCAAAGAGATGCAAAACCATCAGATTCATCACCTTCATCTGTAAAAGCAGCATCAGGAGGTCCAGAAGCGAGTAAATCAACATTAATGTAATATACTGACACATTAGGTGTCGAAATCATTAGGTTAACATCTCCTTTTAAAATAGCATTTAATGGTGAAAAATCATCCTCTCCTTGATTTCCAAGAAGACTATGTGCAGAAGGCGGGTTTGGAATATTATTTGAACTATTCGAAAGGTACATATTCATTGTTAAACTTGCGTTTTCGCCTAAAGGATCGAATTCTCCAAATTGTCTCATTGTAATATTACAAATTCCATTTGTGCAATTAAAGAAATCATTTGTTGTAGATTCATTTAAGATTTCTGCACTAACTGGTGCTGAAATAGATGCATATTGTTGAGAATAAATGGTAAGTTTTTTGATACTATCTCCTTCAGCAAGTGAAATGTTAAATTCTCCGTTTTCAGCATCCAACATAGTCATATATTCAGTGCCATCCAGCTCTCTTTTTACTTCAACAAAAGCACTTTCAGTGCTTAGATGTTCACCAGTCGTGTCAACAAGTTTGAATAATACAGAGGTAGTATTCACAATTGTTTCAGAATTCCAAAAATTCGAAACATTATTTGCAGTGATAGACCTATTTGTACCATTTATTAACTTCTGCATCGTAAAATTAAGACTGGATACATTCAGGTTGCCGTTGGACGTATTCATTATGTTTGAACCCATGTAATATCCAGAAGCATTATGTGCATAAGCCCGGAGCATAAGATAAGAGGGAGCCTCTGTTGCTGGAAGAGCTATACTAAAGTTACATGCTGAGAGGTTATATGTATCATTATATTGACTCCATCCCTCATCAAATCCTAAATTAAATGGCATCGCCCAGCTTTCAAAAACCATGTTCTCTGTTTCCATATTATATGCTACAACACGCATACTATCAG
>CAYLLH010000034.1:0-3288 GCA_964384785.1 uncultured Thermoplasmatales archaeon
TTAGAATACCGTCTTTACTTCCATTGCTAAAAAAAATCCTTAACTTTTATCAACTATATCACCTTACTTTTTATCCTAAAAGACTTTATAAAACATAAAATATTTATCAGATATCCTTATTAAAAAAGAGTAAAGGGTATAATCCTATGTCAAGACAATACGAAAAATATGCAAAAAAAGCCATAAGACTTTTCAATAAAAAAAATTATTCAGAAGCCCTAAAATATTTTGATATAGCTCTTAACATCAAAAAAGATGATCCTAATATGTGGTGTTTAAAATCACTTTGTTTATCTGAATTCGGTAGAACTGATGAAGCAATTCAACTTATCAACTACGCAATTCAATTAGATCCAAATAACAAAAATTTATACCAACACAAAGGCAACATCCTCTACAAAAACAACAGACTCGATGAAGCATTAAGAACATACAAATGTGTCATTATGATAGATCCTTCAGATTTATATGCTTTAGCATTAATTAATATAATTTACGAAAAAAAAGGAATGCATCGTGAACAACTTGAAATTATAGACAAACTACTATTAAACAATCCAAACAATCCAGATCTACTAAAAGCAAAACAAGAATGTCTAAATAAAATTAATGAAACAAAAAAAGAAAAAATATTTTGTATTAAATGCGGTCAAAAAATACAGTTAGATAATAAATTCTGTATGAACTGTGGAACAAAAATATAATTACATAAACTATTTTAATAACATCCAAATGGGTTAAAACATTATTTTTTTACTCTTCACAGTGCAAAAACATAGAAAAAGCTTAACACTTGTTAACTATTTAAGTATTTTCTAAATAAAAATTTAAAAAATAAACTTAACATTTCCTTCTCTCACGATATAAACTTATCCTATAAAACCTTAATATAAAAAACAACCTTTTTTTATTTGATGATCCTCATTCAAAACTTTTATTAAGATATCATACTTCAAAAAGACTAGATCTAACAATCAAATAGAGATGATTAATTAATGAAAATCGTTCCAGATACAAGCGTCATTGTCGACGGTAGAGTAACCAAATTAATTAAAAACAAAAAATATCAGAATGATGTCATTATAATTCCAGAAGTCGTTCTTGCTGAATTAGAATCTCAAGCAAATCATGGTCAAGAAATAGGTTTCAGTGGTCTTGAAGAAATACAAAAACTAAAAAAATTCGCTGAAAAGGAAGTAATATCTTTAAAATTTAAAGGATCCAGACCCAATCTTGAACAAATCAAATTAGCTTCTGGAGGAGAAATCGATGCCTTAATCCGGGATTTAGCACTACAGGAAAAAGCAGTTCTTCTCACCAGTGATTATATCCAGGCGGAAGTAGGTAGAGCAAAAGGATTAAAGGTAGAATATCTGCGTCCGGAGAAAGAAGAAAAACAAGCTAAAGTAAAAAAAATCTGGGATTTTTTTGACGAAAAAACAATGTCTGTTCATCTAAGAGAGGACACTCAGCCTTCTGCAAAAACTGGTAAACCTGGAAACTTCCAACTAGAAAAAGTAGGCGACAAAACTCTCAGCCGGGAAGAAATAGAGGATATCGCACAACAAATCGTAGAAACCGCTAGGCGTTCAAAAGATGGTTTTATAGAATTTGATAAAGGCGGAGGAACCATTGTACAACTCAAAAATGTACGTATAGTAATCTCACGTCCACCATTTTCAGATGGTTTTGAAATATCAGCAGTAAAACCCATCAAAACTTTGACATTGGATGATTACCATCTATCAGATGAACTACTGCAACGTGTTGAGCAAAAAAGAAGAGGGATACTGGTTGCAGGAGCACCAGGTGCTGGAAAAAGCACATTTGCACAAGCAGTAGCCGAACATCTTCTAACCAAAAAATATATCATAAAAACTATAGAAAAACCAAGAGATCTTCAAGTCTCTCAAGAAATCACACAATATACTTTTCTTGATGGATCCCTAGAAAACACAGCTGAATTATTGTTACTAGTTCGACCGGATTACACAGTTTTTGATGAAGTAAGAAAAACCAATCATTTCCAAGTTTTTGCAGATATGCGTCTATCCGGTGTGGGTATGATAGGTGTCACACATGCCAACCGAGCCATTGATGCACTTCAACGATTACTAGGAAGAGTAGAACTAGGTATGATACCTCAGGTAGTAGACACTATTATATTTATTCAAGGTGGAGAAGTATCAAAAGTATACGAAATAGAATTCACTGTGAAAGTCCCAGCAGGTATGTCAGAAGAGGATTTAGCTAGACCTGTGATAGAAGTATCTGATTTTAACACAAAAAAAGCTGAATATGAAATCTATTCCTATGGTGATCAAATAGCAGTAATGGAACTAGACAAAATCAAAAAAACTAAAACCTCACCATTATGGAATCTTGCAGCTATACAAATAGAAAAACAAATAAGAAACCATGTAAAAGGACCAGTAACCGTAGAAGTCACTGGTGCAAACACAGTAACAGTCTATGTTAAAGAAAAACTAATCCCTCGTCTTATAGGTAGACAGGGTGAAACTATTTCATCTATCGAAAAAAATTTAGGGTTACATATAGATGTTCAATCATTCAAAACAACATCTACTAAAACAGAAAGATCCGAAAAACCAGTTAACCCAAAAATTCAGATGGATAAAGATAAAATAATACTTATTTCAAAACCAAGTCTTGCAGGAAAAGAAGTAGAAGTTTTTGCAAATAAAAAATATTTAACCACTGCCACAGTTGGAAAAGACGGCTCCATTAGTATAAGAAAAAACACAAAAGCAGGAAAAC
The DNA here is from genome assembly GCA_964384785.1 of uncultured Thermoplasmatales archaeon. Lineage (GTDB taxonomy): Archaea > Thermoplasmatota > E2 > DHVEG-1 > DHVEG-1 > JAZKSG01. Next base: position 2,779 of record CAYLLH010000034.1, read on the forward strand.
TATTAGTAGAACATATCCAGCAGGGTAGTACTTTTGAGTTAAGATAAAAAAACTCATTATGATTTTGAAACCAATGATGTGTTTTTATACTGATTAGGAGGGATGGGAGAGGATGATAGGGTTACCTCTTTAAATGTCGGGAGAGGTTAAAGGGATGCATTTTTAAAAAAAAATGTGCCTACCATCCCCTGGGATATTTTATAAATAGTATTGAGTGCTATGTTGAGTAGTTTTTTTATAGTCTCTCAACAACCATCAATAGGTATATTGCATATTAGTATATAAAGTTATGTATTATTATCTTATAGTATGTATATTGTATTACTGTTATTACTTTTTATTTAATAATTATAAGTGAAAAATGTGAAAAAATAAAAATATTGATATATGCAATCGTGCATAACATGTAGAGATTTTTATGGCTAAAAGAACAACTATCAGTCTTTCAGATACGGAGATTAAACAACTAAGAGAATTGGCTAAAAAGGAACATAGACCTATTAGCCGTCA
>CAYLLH010000035.1:0-2067 GCA_964384785.1 uncultured Thermoplasmatales archaeon
CATGTTTGTTTTACAAATGATATTTATCCAAGGGCTAAGATTTGGTCTGATGAAAAAGTTGCAGAAACTGTGGTAAAGAATGGTGCATCAATTGGTGCCAATTCAACAATTATTGCAGGAATAAAAATCGGAGAAAATTCACTTGTTGGTGCTGGATCTGTTGTAACAAAGGATGTTCCAGATAATGCTCTTGTTTATGGTAATCCATCAAGAATTAAAGGATTTGTTTGTACTTGTGGAAGAAAACTTGAAAAAAAAGAAGAGATAGGTGATAAAATAGTTTTTACTTGTTCGGAGTGCAATATAGATATTGAAATTAAAAAAGAATTTTGTAAGGAGTTAGATTTATGATATCGATAGCTAAACCATTAGTGGGCAAGGAAGAAAAAAAAGCAGTATCTGAGGTAATTGATTCTGGAATGATTGCATGTGGCCCTAAGACTAAAGAGTTCGAAGAAGAATTTGCTAAATATACTGGTGTTAAATATGCGCTTGGTACCACATCTGGTACTACTGCTCTACATTTAGGTCTTCTCACACTAGGTATTGATTCTGGTGATGAAGTGATAGTCCCATCGTTTTCTTTTATTGCATCTGTTAATTCTATTCTTTTTTGTAATGCAAAACCTGTTTTTTGTGATGTAGATGAAAAAACGTTTAATATTGATCCTTCAAAGATTGAGAGTTTGATTACTGATAAGACAAAAGCGATTATGCCTGTTCATTTGTATGGTCTTGCAGCAGATATGAAAGAAATACAGAAAATTGCTGATGAACAGGATCTATTGGTGATTGGTGATGCAGCACAAGCCCATGGTGCTTCAATGGATGGTAAGATGGTTGGATCATTTGGCGATCTTGAGTGTTTTTCTTTTTATCCAACAAAGAATATGACCACCGGCGAAGGCGGTATGATTACAACAAATAATGATGAGCTTTTTGAAAAAGCAGTTTCTATTAGAAACCATGGCCGTGAGAAAACACAATGGGGATATGAACACTGCAGGATTGGATATAATTATAGGATGACTGATATTAGCTCTGCGATTGGTATAGAGCAGCTTAAGAAACTTCCTGGTTTTTTAGATAAAAGACGTGAAAATGCAAGGTTTTATGATGAGAATCTTGATTGTGAGACTCCTTTTGTACCAGAGGGAGCTGAACATGCTTATCATCAATATACAATTAAATGTAAAAAAAGAGATAGTTTACTTGAAGAACTAAAGAAAAACGATATCGGATTTGGAATATATTATCCTAAACCACTTCATAATTATTCACATTTAGAAAAATATGGGCATGATGATTTAAAGGTTTCAGAGAAATTATCTAAGATATCTGTATCTCTACCTGTTCATCCGGCACTTAAAAAAGAAGAGTTAAAAAAAGTTAGTGATGTAATCAATAGGGTTTTCCAATCCCGCGGTAAATAAAACCTAGTTTTTCACAGTTTTCTTTTTCAAAAGTATTTCTACCGTCGATAATTATTGGTGTTTTCATTTTGTTTTTTAGTTTTTCTAAATCAAGTTTAATGTAGTCTTTATGTTTTGCAAGAATTACTATTGCATCTGCATCTTTTATTGTTTCATCTAAGTTTGATGTAAAAGGATATTCGAAATCACGGACGTATGGATCATGAAGAACAGGTTTTGCACCTTTTTTTCTTGCTATTTCATAGAATTTTTTTGTTGGAGTATTTCTTGTATCATCTGAGTTTTCTAAAAATGCTACACCTAGAGTGGCTATTTTTGCGTTTCTAAGTTTTTTTCCAGAGTCTTTTAAAGCATCTTCTAAGAGCTCTAAGGTATGTTCTGGCATGTACATATTGATGTTTCTGCTTTTTACAATTACATTTGGTTTTACTTTGAATTTTCCGTAGTTATCAACACCATATTTGAATAACCATGGATCTTTAGGTAAACAATGCCCTCCAACACCTGCTCCTGGAAAATGCATGTTTCTCACTGGATTTGCAGAGGGATTTGATGGATCATTTGGTAAGTTATTTACAAGTTCACGTACTTTGTATACATCAACACCTAGGCTTTCACACATTAATGCTACTTC
>CAYLLH010000036.1:0-4378 GCA_964384785.1 uncultured Thermoplasmatales archaeon
GTAAAAATCACATCGATATTACTTTTTTCAATATCAATATAATCTCCACCCAAACAAGAAATTGCATCAACTATAAACAAAGTATTAGGAAAATCTTTCATAACTCTGCCTATTTTTTCAATAGGGTTTCTAACACCAGTAGAAGTTTCATTCATAACACAAGTAAAAGCATCATAATGTTTTTCTTCAAGTTTCTCACGGACATCCTCTGGTTTAACCGATGTACCCCACTCATAATCCAGCCGATCAACATTTTTACCGCAGCGTTCAGCGATTTCAGCTTGTCTTGTACTGAAACTACCACATGTTGAACAGAGTACATTATCTTTTACACATTCAAGGATGCTACTCTCCATAAAAGCAGTACCAGATGCACTAACAACAATAACATCATTATCTGTCTCTAAAAACTTTTGAGTGTCTTCAGTAATAGTAGTAAATAAATCAGTCATAGTTTCTGATCTATGACCAAACATCCAGTCATCCATTGCCTCAATTACTTCTTTTCTAACTTCTGTTGGACCAGGAATATACAATCTTTTATGAGCCATATTTTTCTTCCGCCCCCTTAAAAAAATGGGATTTTTCTTAATATTTTACTAAGAAGCTGGTATAAAACTAATGGATTTAAATCATTCGGAAAAACAACTTTTTCACCTACCGGTAAGAACCGTAAACAACCCTGATAACAGTTGTACAATAAACTGTTTTAAACAAGAAAAACAAAAAAACTATTGGAATGGAGAGATAAAAACTATGAAAAGTCTACTAATGAAGGCATTGAAAAACACTTTTAACATGGCAAAAGAAGACGCAGTAGCATTAACCAAAACTGTTGAAGAAATATTTGATGGAAGAAAAGAAATCGAAGATCAAGATATAGATAAATATGCTAGAGCACTATTTTATGAACTACAAAGAGAAAATCTTTTAAAAATAAGACGAGAAGAAACAAGAGAAGAAGGAAGATACATAAGAAGATATTACTGGACGTTCAATAAAAAAATAATAAAACAACAGGCATACAAAAAACCTAAAGAAGAAGACTTTGGAATCTATAAAAAAATACCTCACAAAGCCTGGGTAACACACAGCAGATACGGATCATAAAAAAAAAAAAAATAATTTTTATGTATCCCAATCTGGTGGATCCATCATCATCTTATAACGATAAACATCACGAATATTTTTTTCCTGGTTTTTTTTAAAAACAAGGTCGTATTTTATTTCAGCCATTAATTTTTTAAAAGAAAACAAGCAAACAAAAAATGTAAGAAGGCCAAATAAGAAAATAGATTCGTATAAATAACTATTAAAAATCTGATTAAAATTAAAAAAAACAAAAGTAAAAATAGTTAATGTAATTGGTAGAGTTAGAATAAAAATGATTGTTAGATTCTTTTTTCCATCCATGATTGTATCTTACCAATAAAAAAGGTTGTTTTACAGGTACTTAAAATTTTTTGATTAAATTTTTTTCTAACCGTTTAATTTTTTCATCAGAACGTTGTATTATATTATTAGCAATTTCAATTAAAAAATCAAGATGAGTGCTATCACATAGTATTTTTCCATTTTTTCCAACAGGGAAATCTAGTCTTTCTGTGCTGCATATTTCAACAATAATTTTATCCATTGTTGATTTAAAACTAGAATGTTTGAAACCAGATGCTACACTTGTTTTCATAAGAAAATTTGCAGATTCTTTATTTTTACAGAAAACATGCATAATTGGCGGTTGAGCAAGAAGCCACATCTGATTCTGATTTTTTGTTGTTTCAGCAGCTTTTAAAACATCAGATTTGTTGATTTTTTTATGCCATTTACCTAAAAACTCAGCGTTTTTTTTATCACCAAGCTCAGGTAGTTCTAATAACACTATTCTTCCTGAGCAACTGCTACTTGTAAAAAAATCTTCAGATTTATTCAAAATATTAAGAACAGGAAGTATTTTTTTGTCAACCTGTTTTTCTTTTTTTGCTTTATTTAGTTTCTCTAATGCTTTGTTTTTTCCTTTATCAAAAACTGATTTGTTCATAGAATAATGTGTCAGCTCCCTGTAATTTTTTTATTTATTTTTATATTTCTTTTTTCTAGTTCTTCAAAAAAATATTTTGGTGGAATGATTTCTTCAGGTGTGAAAACACCTGGCGTGTTTATTATTTGTTTTTCTATGAGTTGAGCGATTATTGAAACGGGATAAGCTGTTGTTCGCATCATTGCAGAGATTTTGTTTTTTTGGTCATAGTAGTCGATTATTGTGTACTCAATTTTTTGTTTTTTATTGTTTTTTGATCCTTTTCCTATTGCTTTTAATAAAACAACATCTTCACCCTTAGTAGGTATCTCTTCTAAAAGTTTATTTATGAGTTTTTTTCGATTATTTTCTTTTAAGTTAAATATTTGTTTGAAATTTTTACAATGATCTGGATATCTGAGGGTTTTGTAATCAAGATTTTTGATAATTTTTCTATAAGTAAAAGGAAGTGTTGAGCAGCCTCCAGAGGTTAGAAATGCTTCCATTTTTCCAAAAGGCTCTGGGAAAGTAATATGTTCTATTTCTGTCATTGATTTTTTGGTTTTAATTTGATTATTTTCAAGTACAAGTGTATCTTCTACATATTCATTTATAAGTCCATTTGGTGAAAAAACTATTTGATAATTTAGTGGTGGTTTGGGTTTTTGTGGAAGTCCTCCAACTCTTAGTTTAACTGAGTTGATTGCGTCTAGGTTTTCAACTATGTCTCGTGTTATTGTTGATACCATTCCTGGTGCCAATCCACAGTCAGGTATTATTATTACTTTGTTTTTTGTTGCTTGTTTTTTAAGGGTTTTTTGTTTTTGTACGATATCGTTGTTTCCTCCAAGATCTATGAAATGAGTGTTGGTTTCTATTGCTAATTTGGTTAGATTGTAGTTGAAGTTGTATGGAACTGCTGATATTGCAATATCATTTTTTTTAAAAACTTGTTTTATTCTCTCTAAATCATTTATATCTAATATATCTAAATATATATCTTTATCTTTAAGAAAGTTTTTAGTTTCTTCCAAAAATTTTTTTTCTTTATCAACAACAGTAACCTTTGAATTATTTGAAAAATTAAGAAGGTCAAAAGCTATCGCTCTACCCATTAAACCGGCCCCAACTATCAAAACATCCATTATAACACTCCAACCATATTATTTATCTTATAATTACAATTACATGAATCAAAATTTTATTTAAAATCTTTCTTAAAAAAATATTTTTTAGTTTTTTTATATCAATTTACATTTATCCTAAAAACCTTATCCTTGGAAATTATACATCTCCGCTGTTGCTGAAGAAACCAGTGTAAAAAACCATCTTAAGTTATAATGATCAATGCTCCAAGACCAGCAATTTCAAAAATATACTTACTAGGGAGAGGAGTTGTATCCTTAGGACCTTGAGCAGTTTTACCAAGAAAACCTATAATAAAACCCTGATGACCCTTAGGATAATTATGAACATTATTTATTTCGATTGAACAGCCATGATAACTTTTCTTCATAGATTCCCAATAAACAAAAGTAGAATAACCAAATAATCTAATGTAGCTTGGAAAACCTAAATTTGTAAGACATAAAATAAACTGACGAAGTAAACCCGGGAAAACAATTAATGATTTACAGCAAGGACAAGAACCAGTAACTAAACCAGAATGAATGCCTCTTAAAGATTCTGATAAACCTAATTTTTCAACAAAATTTTTTAAATCCTCAGAATCAACAACACCCTCCATTTGGATGTGTTCTATTATTTTAGAAACCACCTGTTTAACATCATCATCTTTAATTCTTGAAATAGAACTTTTTAAAAAAGGAAGATGAAAGCTTGTAAGCTTAATGTCTGGTTCAACAAAAAAATCTGAATTTTGTGTCTTTTCACCATCAACAACTGGATCCTTAACATTTCCAGTATTGACAACCAAACCAGCGGAAACACCAGAAAACAAAAAAATAATAAGAACAAAAATGTTAGTTAATAATATCTTTTTTTCTTTCAATCTATATCAACCTCCAGCTATATATAAAGTCGTTAATATATAAAAGTTTGTTTTTTGTGAATAAGTAGTGTCAAAACAAATAAAGAATGGTTTTTCAGAAAATTTAACTAGAATTAAGAGCACAAAAAAAAAGATTTAATTAAATACTATCTCACATAAAACTCAATAGAAGAGATTTAATGGAAACTCTCCATGTATGATCATATATATTGAATCACTAATTACCTCTATAAAAGCATGAGTGGCACTTAAGCGATCAGGAAATAGTCCAGTAAGAAAATTAATAATAAATAGAACTGTGTCTATAATCAGAGCAAAAGGATAACCTATGATTCCTCCAATAAGGCCAA
>CAYLLH010000037.1:0-6042 GCA_964384785.1 uncultured Thermoplasmatales archaeon
CACAATAGACACACACAGAGAAAACATAGCCGAAGAAACACTTTTAACAATGCTTGTATCAAAAATAGATAAATTCACATACAACTCAGGAATACAAAGTTTTGAACAATTACATAAAACATTTGCAAACCTTATCGCTGAAAACCTTGCATGTCGGAAAACATCATTTTTTGTAGGAGATTTTACAACTAAACTAGAAAAAGAAATTAAAAATTTTTTAAATAATTATCTTGGAGACAAATATGGGTTTAGTTTCCAGGCTAAATGGGAACCAGCTAACCTGGGAAAAATAACAATCTCTCTTGGATCAACAATCCCTGAAAAAAATTGTTATATAGCTAAAACACAGATAATGATGCCATATAATACTGTTGAAGACTTCAAAAAAGCATTCGGACACTGCACAGGTTTATCAGCTTCAAATAGTGATCTTCCATCCATTCAAAAAGCTGAGGTTAAACTTATTCTTTGGGAGGTAAAAGGATGAAAAAAACCAATTTTTTAAAATTTTTAAAAGATGAAAAAGCCCGTGTTCCATTCACAGTAATAGGGGTTTTTTTAATACTTGGAAGCAGCCTAACAACGGTTTATATTTCAAATCTGGAAAACCAGAAATCACTAGAAATAGCAGGTAGTGTAGATTCATCAGAAATCGAAAATTTACTACGTAGAGCTGAAGCAGATATGAAAACAGCTCTAAACATAGCGGGTCTTAAAGGGTTAAAACTGATAGGTGAAAAACCTGTTGTTGATGAAAACAAAAAAGTCACTGATTTCGGTACAGATGCCGATGAAATCAACATGAATCGAGTTAAACAAATAATAATGGAAGAAATGAATCTTTATCTAACAAACAACTACAGAAACGATCGTTTCAATAACTCACGATATGCGATAAACGTTAAAATTAAATCTGGTGAAAAAAACCCAATAATCACCAGAGATGAAATAACTATTAATAAACTAAAAATGAAATATAAAAGAGATTATCCTGCCGGGATCATTAGTGCCGTTGGACCCGATGAAAATAGTAACTACGAAGTATACTGGAACGCTGATATCTCTTTAGATTTTGAAATAAAAGATATGAAAACCAAAAAACAGTCACTTGTTACTGAAAGAGAAATCAATATAAACTCCCTTCTTACAGCTAGATATAATCTTCTAAAAGAACTAGTGGATGAATATCATAAAAATATAGATGGTACGCCTTGTTCAGCATGGACAATCTGCACAGGAATATTCAATGTTTATTCCTTAGCTAGAGGATTTCAACATTATTCAAATGGCGATCCCTCTAATGTTGTAGATAATGATGATTTAGATCAGATGATCAATGGAGCAAATGTACTCCAACAAGGGTTAGTATTTGGAAGCACAGATCATTATGCTGTAGCAGGTGTAGCTATTGGCTCAGATCCAGGCATCTCTAAAACTATCAATCAACTCGGAGATGAAATAAAAGACCTCTCAAAAAAAGGACAAGAAACATATGATATATCGACAGAAAAAATAAGAGATTTCAACGATGGTGTTTCAGGTACAAAAAAAGCAAACGTAGACTATGATCCAGGTATCAATATAAAAGATATAGCTTCCAAACCAATAGAAACCTCAAAAACCATTATATTAGTTTTTCAAAACAATATCACAGGTGCAATAGACCGGGATGAAATAACTGTGGACTCTGAATCAAAAATAAATGATACAGTATCAGCAAAAAAAGGTTACACCCTTATTGATAAAGAAAAAGGTCCAACACAAAAAAACACAACAACAGATGATTTTATAAAAAATGTAGCTGAACAAATTTATACTGTGGATTTCAACACAGATGTTAAAAGAGAATCCTCAGATCTAATAAGAGCTGATCACACAGGTTTCCCAATAGACAATGGATCAACTACTTGGACACTAAATAACTTTGTAAAAACAAAAACTAATCCATTAGATTTTTATTTATTCACTTTACCAGGAGATATTGTTTATTCTGAAAAATATAATGTAGAATACAACCGAGATCACAAATGGAGTAATAAAACAGTTGATAAAAATGGTAATGTAACATGGAATCATACTACTGTAACTGATAAATTAAAAGATGAAGTCTGGTTACATATGAAAGCTATAGAATACGCAAATTACAGTGAGACAAAAAATGATATAAATAATGCATTCCAAAAATTTATTTTATCCTATTACCTTGATTTGAATCTTCAGGATACAGTTGTAAAATATGAAAACAATCATTACACTCCAACTAATAAAGAAAAATGGTTTAAAGATCCATCAACCAGTGGAACAGTGCATTCACAGTTTATACAAGGCGATTATGAAAACTGGGTTGTAACTGATTCATGGGATAGTATCAATGATATATATGATCAAATAAAAAACATAAAACCTGATAAATCAATAAATCCATCAAATTTTCCTAACCCTTTAGAACTTTTAGAGGAAGCTGAAAAAAGCATTTTAGATAAGATAGATAACCAAAAAGACAGTTTGTTATTAGAAAACAATTATAAAACACCTGATAAAAAAAATTATATTACTGCTGGTAAAAAAGCAGTTTACAAAATAAGAGAATGGTATGTAAACAAAATTGAAAATGACATAAAAAAATATTTTGAAAAAGCAAGAAATACAATAGATACAAAAATAGATGATTTTATCTCAAAGAAAACCACTGCAGATGCAGATCAAGTAAAACAAGCACTTGACCCAAAAAATGTTGAATATTTCAAAAAACAACTTGAAATACCCATCCTTGCATATGACCGAAAAATAGTAAAAAAAGGAGGATGGACAGAGGACATTAAAGTTTTTGTGGATCAAAACCCTGATTATCTATTCACAGATAAAGAACATACGGATAAACAAGGAGGCAAAAATTTTTATCCACTAAAAATCAGAAACATCTGCACTCTAGGTCCAACAGGTATACCAGTATTACCTCCAACACCTGTAACACCCTGGATTTTTACATTCAACCTTTGGCTGATAGATGTAAGAGGAGAATATGAAATATTAAAACTAAAGGATACAACAGATGAAACACATTTCAACACAACACAGGGGCATGAAGCACAAATATACATCAGACAATATGATACAATAGTAAATAAAAACGGAGACCTCTTAGGCTATAACAACAGATTAAATTTCGCATGGACCACTGTGGCTATGAGCTTTGTGCCACCAGGAGGTCAAATGGTAGGAGACACCGCGGGTGGACTAATTGAAGAAACCGAAGGTTTCAAGACATGAACAAAAAAACAATATTGTTTCTAATTTTAACAATATCTTTATTCTTCTTGAGTATGATGCCGCAATCTCTGGCAACAGAAAACAAATATGGAACACTAGAAACTTTTTTTAGTAAAAATAAAAAAAATTGGGAACCAGCGACAGTAGAAAACATAACACTGAAACGAGGAGAAATATTTTACATAAAAGCAGAAATCACATCAGAAATAGATCTTTTATCAATTGATTTACACATATGGGAAACCGGAGAAAACAGCCAAGAAAATTCAACATACAAACAACTATCTGGACCCAACTGTTTTTTTAACGTATATAACACAATAAACATATCAAAAAACCAAAATTTTACTTTTATATGGAAATTCCAAGTAAAACCAAATGCAGATTGGGTTAACGCAAAAGCACCATTCAACATATTAGTCCAATATGACAAAAACCCTCGGGATGACAAAAAAATATATTACACCGTAGTAAATCCATATATTGAAAATACAATCTGGGAGAACTATGATCCAAATAAAAACTATACTGGAAACATTTACGATAGAACTGATAACATTATAGAAAAAAATGGAGAAAATAACACAAACCTTTCAGATACAAACAAACAAAAAACACCAGGTTATGAAATATTACCTTTTATTCTATCATCTATTATACTCTCAATTCTTTATAGAAAAAAAAAACATTATTTTTTTAAAACAGTAATTTATTACTGATCAGAAAAAGCTAAGGTGTAAAAATTATGAAAAAAACATGTTTATTTATCTTATTTATACTGCTATCTTCTTTTTTTATAGGGATTTCCTCTGTAGAAAACATAAAAGCATCTGGTAATACACTCTATGTAGATGATGATGGAACTGCGGATTATACAAGTATCCAAAATGCAATAGATAACGCTACAGCTGGAGACACTATTTATGTTAATAATGGCTTATATAATGAAAACATCGTGGTTGGGATAGGTAAATCTGTAGACATACAGGGTGAAAGCAAGTATAACACAATTGTTGACGGTGGAAATTCAGGTTCTGTTTTTTTTATTAATGCAGATCATGTATCTGTTTCAGGTTTTACGATACGAAACAGTGGAGGCGGCGGAAGTTACCCTGATTATCATTCAGGCATCAATCTCAGAACTCATAATATAACTGTTACAAATAATATTATCGAAAATAACAGTAATGGATTAGTTACAAGCTACTATGATACTCAGACATATGGTTATGGAGGTCAAAATTGCGATCATCTGATTATATCTGAAAATATTTTTCAAAATAATACAAATGGAATGTTTTTGGATGAAATATTTTACTCTGAAATATTTGACAATACACTAAAAAACAATAAAGCTGAAGATAGTGTTGATGGAACTTCTATTCAGGCAAATTCCTGTGAATATTGTAGTTTCTACGAAAACAAAATTTCAAACTGTAACGATGCCTTCTTTTTTTACCATTCAGATAATAATATAATTTACCTAAATGAGATAATGAATACTACTGGTTTAATAGTCCAGTCAGGTTATAAAAACAAAATAATTGGAAATACTTTAACTGAAAATTCTAGAGGTATCGGCATAGTAGGGGAAAGTAACAATAATTCTTTCTATCTAAATAACCTAATTGAAAACAAAGAAGATGTAACTCAAGGTTATGAAATCTGTAACAATGAATTCGACAACGGACAGTATGGAAATTATTGGTCAAGTTTTGAAGCATTCGATAACAATAGTGATGGTATAGCTGACGAACCATACATAAAAATTAAGGATGGTCATCCGCAAGACCATGAATCAACCATAATTGATAATTATCCTCTTATGAAAACATGGCAATCAAAATTTACAGAAACCCAAATAGAACAAATAGCAAAAGGAAAAACCTTAGGAAATGACGAAGAAACAAATCAAACTTCTAAAGAAGAAAATAATAAAGGAAAAAATAACGGGGATGGAGGATTCCTGCCAGGTTTTGAAATCATTTTTTTGATAGCAGCGGCGTTGATTATAATTTTCTGGAAAAGAAAAAAATAAAAATTTTCTTAAAAATTATTATAAAAAATGCAATCCTCTTTTTTTCTTTTAGGAACAATTAACACATCATTAGAATCTCTGTAATATTTTATAGAATCTTCTTTCATATTAACTGCTTTGCATTTTTCATCTTTGTAACCTAAAGCAACGAGGGAATCAATAATATATTTATCAGGAATATTAAGTATTTCTCTAAGATTATCTCGTTTTATATTTAATAAAATACAGCTTCCAAGATTTTCATTTTCAGCAGATAGACAAATATTAGCACTTGCAAGTCCTGCATCACGGTTTGCCCATTTATTATTTTTATCGGCTATCAAAATCAAAATATAACCAGTGGGTTGTTCATCTATAGAAGGATCCCAATCTGGTAGATAACCTGCCCAACCAGTGTTATCAAAAATCTGATTGCAGAGTTTTTTATCATTTACAACAAGAAAACGCAGAGGCTGCAAATTAGCAGCGGATGGAGCCAATCGTCCAGCGTTAGCAATTTTTTCTAAAACTTTTTTATCTATTGGTTTTTGTTTAAATCTTCTAATGCTTCTACGATTAATTATTGCCTGATAAGTATCCATAAACATTTCTCCTCCAATTATAAATAAATTTTTTATGGATTTTTAAAACAACATCTGGTTTTAAAAAACCTTCGACAATTTTTTTGAATGGTAACTTTCTTTAACCCTAAATTGTTTTACGTTTTTTTGTAAATAGATTATGGTAAAAAAACC
>CAYLLH010000038.1:0-6721 GCA_964384785.1 uncultured Thermoplasmatales archaeon
GAGAAAAAAACAGCAGTTAAAACAAAAATGCCGACTTATTTCAGACAAGAAACAGATCAATCATACAATATACAAAAACAAAAATATGAAAAACAAAGAAAACAAAAAACACCTAAACCTCCATCTAAAAACAAACCCGAAGAAAAGGACCGGTACTATTTTGAATCAGGTGCTTTTAAAACTAAAACAGGGTTTTTCAACAAATTATTAAATAATATAACAACAAAAGAATCTGATGAAACAATTGATAATCCCTTAAAAATAGATGAACTAACCACCGTGAAATACTCAAAGATCAACCCAATGAAAAGATATCAAAAAATTGATACTATAACAAACATAGAAAACGATTTTGACAAACATGTAAAAGAAATTGAAAACAAAGTAGATAATATGATAATTGAAAACATTCGTAAAAAAATAGATGAAATGTAAAAAAACAAAATACTATTTACAACCTTTTTACTTGTTTTTTACCACTAAAATCAAACAATCTTTTTATGTAAATGGAATATAGGTTTATGTTTACCGGGGGAATAAAAAAAAGATTCTTTTAAAAAAAATAGAGGAGTTTTATAGGTTAAATGATATTTGAAACAAAAAGAAGTGAATCAGATATAATTTACAAGATCCTTTCAGAAACAAAAGAGGGAATAAAAAAAACTCAGTTAATGTATAATGCAAATATGTCAAATACACAGTTAAACAGATATTTAGACATCCTAATAGAAAAAGATTTCATAGAAAAAAGAAATGACAACGGTGGTAGACTTTACCATTTAACAAGCAAAGGAAAGAAACTATATGATCCTTTACAACAAGTTCTAGAAATTCTTGATAAAGACAAAAGAAAGTATTGAATTATCTTAATTTTTATTATCTTCATCCCATAGTTCACAGATTTTTTTAAGTGAATTATTTAATTGCTGTTTTTTATCAAATTCATCCATATAATAAATTTTGTTTTTAAGCTGATAAAAATGCTCAGTGATTTTTTTTTCCAGTTTGTTAGTATCTTCTGAGATCATGTTGTTTAATTCTATACTCCCAAGACAATTTTTTTTCTTTATGTCTTTGTGAATAATATTTTGCGGTTAAAAAGGTATAGTAAAATAAAATCTGGATTTCAGTTCTACAACCTAGTTGATGAATCGTTTTTCTTATCAATATAAATAATTTTGTTATTATTAATAGCTAAGAATAAGAGTCTATAAAAGATGAAAACACAGGGGAGAATTTTAGGCTTTTCACTCCGCAAAAAATCAAAATAAAAATAAAAAAAGAAAAGCTAAATAAAAAAAAATGAGGAAAAGAAAAATATGAAAATAGTAAGTAAAATAGGAAAAAAGACGCTGGTAATGTCAGTAATTGCAATTATTGCATTTTCCTTTATCGGCGGAGCAGCATTAGTCAACTATCTTAGTAATGAAGTAACTGCAACTGTAGATGTCGATAGCCCACCTGTTAAATTAGAAACAAGAGCCGGAACAAGTGGCACATGGTATGAATCAGGTGAAATAGATCTTGGAGCGGCTTATGGAACAGAAACATCAACATTTCAGATAAAAGTTACAAAACTTGCAGAAGATAACCCCGATAAAGCAGACGATTATACTGAGTATGGTCCGCAGATATCAGGGACTCTAAGCGCAGAAGTATACTGCCCAGATGGGATCTCAACAGGGTTACAGGAATTTGATGAAGTACGAATAAAATTCTGGGATGGACAGGATTACGAAAGTGAAACTTACAATTTGGATGATTTCACAGTTACAAGAATAAACAACAATCGTGTAACTATTGAAGGTCTAACAGAAATCCTCTGGGATCAATGGGGATATTATGGTCAGTTTGAGATAGATTGGAATCAATATGCAACAGGCAGCTATGAGATAACAATGCAAATAATCTAAAAAAAAAGATAAATTAGGAGAAAAAAAATATGAAAATAGTAAGTAAAATAGGAAAAAAGACGCTGGTGATAGCTTTAGTAGGAATCCTTGCCTGTTCTTTTATAGGAACAGCAGCATTAGTCGATTATCTAAGTAATGAAAAACAAGAAAATGTAAACGTCGCTTCACCATTTGATTTACAATGGTGCAACCATTACAACTGGAATACCTGCGAAATTACTACTGGTAGCTGGGAAGATGGCGTACTTTCAGATGATGGTAACTGGGCAGCTGGTGGAGAAGGCAGATTCTGGGTCAGAATAGAAAACAAGGCTCCTACAAATGTTGATGCATCAATTGAACTCACGATAAAAACCAAAAAAAGTGGTAATTATCTTGAGATGACGGGAGACGAATTATCCAAGTTTAATATCGAAATTAAAAACGAAGAAACCAAAAATAATCCTGGCTCTGGTTTTTGGAGTACTTCTCGTAATGTATTAAATCAAGACTGGGATACACTTGAAGGCTGGGATGACGGTAAATACACAGAACTTGTTTATACTATTCCATTTTATACAGTTCCAGGAGACACTGCATATGTTGCTCAAGTAGACTTTGGATTAGTATCAAATGCTGCACCAGGACAATATGAAATCTCAGCAGTAGTTATTCCTAACTAAGGAGAATAAATTCTCCATTTCTCCTCTTTTTTTATGGAGAATTAATTTTTTTTTTATTACTCTTTTTTTGATGCTGTTGTCTTTTTAAATAATAAAAACTAAAAAAGTATTATATTTCTAATTTTTTTTTGAAATTTTTTTCTTCTCTTTCAAAAAAGATAGCAGTTAAAGCAACCAAGGCAAATATGATACTAAAAAAAATCCATGTTTTATAGAGCTTAAGTATCTGTAAAACTATGAAGGTAACTAAAATTATAATGATAAACATGATTTCTACTAAGAGTGTTTTAAAGATAAACTTGGATTGAATTTTTAATAAATAGTTGTTTTTTTCTGTCTTTTTTTTATATTCAGTATTGAAATGATAATAGTAAAGGATTCCAAAGATTAAAATAAAAACAAATATTGGCAGGGAAAAGTATATATTTTGATTTTTATCTCCTGTTGATATTAACATCCACGGCAGATAAAATGCTAAAGTGATGCCGGATAGGACTACTCCAGATATTGCTCTACGATGATATTTAATAAGGTTTTTTCTAGAGTCATTCAAGATCATCACCTTTTTTTTGAATCCATAAAATAACTATTCCTATGTAGACAGCTACAATACATAAAGGTATGATGAGTCCTAAAAACATGTTTTCTAAAAGAGATGCAAAAATAAAAACAAGTAATGCAAAAATACCTATCGAACGTAGACATTCCCTTTTAAGTCTGTTTTTCATTTTTTATCTCTCCATATTGGATTTTATAAATAGATTTTTCTAATAAATTTTCCTATGACAGAATATCATAAGATAGTTTTAAATTCTATAGAACCACTCTTGTATTTTTTTTACAAATCGAGGTTTCAATATCTGATATTTGAAGGTTTTCTATATGGAATTTAACCTAATAATCCTCCAATAATCCAAATTGGCATTAGTAACCAGTGTAATAGTATCATTATAGGAATAGAGATAAATGTTACAAAACCCCCACCATGTTTTAGTACACCTATATCTGTATTTGTTTCTGTGTTACCCACTATATAGTCGCCTTCTGATTCTACATCCAGATCGTAAACTGGGATAGATCTATTTATTTTTTCAATAGATGTAACAGCTATTACTCCATTTGAACGAGTATTAAGTAATTCATCATTTTTTTCTATATCGCCTGCTTTTTTCCATGCTTTATTTTCAAGTTGTAAAAGATGGTTTGGTGTAACCTTTAACCACTCGTTGATAACAAGGTAATTTCCCCCCATTTCTTCTTCAGGATGGTATATAACTTGTTCTACATTGACATTTTTATAATTCATTTCTTCTTCATCATATGCTTTTACAATATCTCCAACTTGTATGTCTTCTATTTTTTTATAGGTTCCATCCCCCATTAAAACCTGTGTTTCACCTGCGAAGCATGGAGAGTCATCATTGTCTCTTGCACATCTTGCAATACATCCCGCGGCTATTCCACCAAGGCAACATACACATGTGGTACACCATGGGCCCGGATATTGTATACAGCTGCCACAGAAACCCTCACACATCATTTTTACCCAGTGATTTGACTGAATTATATCCCAACAGCAGTCTGCAACGCATCCCCAGTAATCATCTTCTTTATTTAAAAACCCGGTTTGTTTAAGAGCATTTAGTGTTATCTCTTGCATATTAATAAGTTCATCAGGATTTTCAACTTTAATTTGAGGATTACATAATGAACATCTAGATTTTTCGGTGAAAATCTCCTTTTCGACTTTTTCTGAAGAATATTTTTTTTGTTTCTCGGCAGATATTTTCTCAGTAGGATTTTCCTCTGCTATCTCATTCTGATTAAAGCTTACTGCTGTTACACTAGATATCATTAAAAAAGTGGTTATAATAACCCCTAAAATCAACCAAATTTTTTTCTTCTTTTCCAAACTTTTTTTACCTCCCCGATTTTTACTAATGATGTTACACATAAATATATTTTTCTATATCATTTGTTTCATATCTATCTTTTTTTATTGACTTTTAGGCACACAAAATTTTTTTTCATGCTTGCCAGATTTTTTATTATATAAAAGTAGTCTTTTGATAGTTTTTCATATGAAAACACTATTTCAAAATATACCTTCGGAATTGCTGTTTGTTTACTAAAATTTTATATAACAAAATCTTATTAACATATGTTAAGTTATTTTATTAAAAACCATAAAAAAATGGGGGAGAAAAAAAAGAATGTTAACCAAAAAAAACATATTAAAAATAATACTGCCAGCTATAATACTAACTCTTCTTTTAACACCATCAATCTCAGCAATAACAATAAACAAAGAAAAACAAACAACACAAAAAAATAATCTTTCATCATATGACACACCAGAAAGTTTTGATCTAAGAAACGTAGAAGGAACAGATTATGTAACCAGCATTAAAGACCAACAGGGTGGAACATGCTGGGCTCATGGAGTAATGGCCTCCATGGAAGGAAACCTTTTAATCAATGATATCTGGGATGAAAACGATGAACCAGGAATTGAACCAAATCTTGCTGAATACCATCTTGATTGGTGGAATGGATTCAATGAATTCAACAACGATGATGTGGAAGAACAAGGAAGCGGACTTAGAGTACACATGGGTGGAGACTACCTTGTCGCATCAGCATACCTCTCCCGGGGAGAAGGCGCGGTAAGAGACCGCGATGGTCAAAGCTACTCAACACCACCAATTAGATACAGCCCAGACTACCATATCTATTATCCAAACGACATCGAATGGTACACCGTTGGAGAAAACCTAGAAAACATAGAAAAAATAAAACAAAAAGTAATGGAAAAAGGCGTAGTTGGAACAAGTCTATGCTACAATGGAAACTTCATAAACCAAGATTTTGTCCATTATCAGCCGCCAAGTAATGATAAAGAACCTAATCACGCGGTTGCTATAGCAGGATGGGATGATAACAAACAAACACAGGCACCAGAAGGAAACGGCGCATGGCTTATAAAAAACAGCTGGGGAACAGGCTGGGGAAACGCAGGATACTTCTGGATATCTTACTATGATAAACACTGCACAAGACACCCTGAAATGGGAACAGTAAGCTTTCAAGATGTAAATCTTTTAGAATACCAAAAAATCTACTATCATGACTACCATGGATGGCGTGACACAAGAACAGATATCAACCAAGCATTCAACGCATTCACAGCAACAAACAACACGCTATTAGAAGCAGTAAGTTTTTTCACAGCAACAAACAACGTAGACTACATACTCGAAATATATGACCGCTTCGAAAACAATGAACTAAAATACCAAATATACTCTGATACAGGAAACATAGAATACAAAGGATTCCACACCATACAACTAGACCAACCAATTGGACTAACCACAAATGATGACTTCTACATCAGACTATATTTATCCAATGGAGGACACCCCATTGATAGAACCTCAGAAATACCCGTACTACTACACGTTAAAATGACAGCAGAAAACACCGTTGTAGAAAGCAACGCCAACCCGGGTGAAAGTTATTATTATCAAAACCAGAAATGGAAGGATTTATATTACAAACCATTAGGAAATCCAGAATGGTTTGGCACAGCAAACTTCTGCATAAAAGGACTAACCAACCCGTGGAATCCAACCACTCCAGATCTAGATGCAGATGGAAACCTACAACTATCAAATGTAAAACCAGGAGGAACAGTTGAAACAGAAATCTACATAGAAAACATAGGAGAAAAACTATCCTGTCTGGACTGGAAAATAACCAAGAGACCAAACTGGGGAACATGGACTTTTTCAAAAGAAACAGGACAAGATGTAAAACCAGAAGCAGGACCAGAAAAAATAACACTAGAAATAACAACACCCAATGAAAAAAACACAAACTATTCAGGAACAATAAAAATCGAAAACCAGGACAACTCAAGCGACTACAAAGAACTAAATGTACTAGTTCAAACAAGTAAATCAAACCAACAAAAAAACATTTTACAGCTTATATGGGAAAAAATAGTTAATTTATTACAAAATCTAAAAGAAACTAAATTGTTCTAAAGTGAAATAAGGGCTGTGCCCTTATAATCCCCCTATTTACGCCTTCGCTTCCTCGGCAAGCCCTAATCGGTCTATGCCGCATCCCCGCTCGGCGGAT
>CAYLLH010000039.1:0-21065 GCA_964384785.1 uncultured Thermoplasmatales archaeon
CTGGTGTTTGTGATATTTGTGGTGAAGAAATAATGCTTGAAAAAAATCTTTCAGGACTGGTAGTCGGTGGGAATGTTTTTGCCTGTGAAAAATGCTGCACAGATTCATCAAAAGAAGATCTGTCGGATTGGACTAAATCTAAGATGAAAAAACCTGGAGATGTTCGCCCTATCGGCCTATGGCTTACTCAGGAAAAAAACAAACAAAGATCTATTCGCGGAAACATCAAATTGTGACTATATTTTACCTATTTTCATCTGATATTTTACCTTAACTATTAAATAGAAGTATTTTATTTATTATATTGGATTTGCTTCAAAAATAATGAGGCGATGGGATAAAACTTTACACAAACTCAAAAATATTAACTAATTTATATAAAAAAATAAATTGGTTTTTCAAAAAACCTTAAGGATGGGATCACAAAAACCTATGGCTGAAGAAAATATACTTTTAGAAAAAACCAGAGTCAAATTCATAGACTCTCTTCCTGAGCCACTAAATAATCCCAAAAAGGACTGGAAACAAGGAAACTTCCTTATAACAAATGAAGAAATACAATTTATTCCAGATGACGGAGACGACTCAACTATTAAACTAACAGATGTATCCGATGTAGGAAGGAAAGTAAAACTAGGTAAACTATCACTCGGTGCATCAAGAATAATAACAATTGATCATAAAAACGAAAACCAAAACTCAATATCATTAATATCAACAGCAGATCAACAACATGAAACAACACTAAAAAAAATTATATTAAAATCAATAATTGACAACTCAGATATCGAATTCGTATCACCCTTCAGCCAAGGAGGAAAAATACTTTTTGATAAACAACCAGTAAAAGGCACAATATCTGTTGAAGAAAACATGTTACAACTCACATCAGAATGGCTCGGTAAAAAACAAAAAGAAAACATAGACATACTAAACGTTGATGATTTCGACAAAAGCGTAGATCAATCAAAAAAAGGATCACTAACACTAAAATACCAAAAAGAAGGAATAGTAATATCCACACTCATAAGTTCTAATGAGAAACTAATAAATCTTATAGAAAAATATGTCAAGGTCCTAAAAGGAATAACAGATGAAGACGAGGAAGAAATAGATCTTGATGAAAATCAATTCATGCTATTACAAATGATGTACAGTAGCGATATAAACGCAGAAGATGCAATGGAAATGCTAGGAGTGGACCTACCTGGTCTAGAAAAAATCGTCCAATCACTAGTTCAATACAAATTATTAGCAGTATCCGGAGATGATGAATTTAAACTTACAGAAAAGGGCACAAAATATATAGTAGCTCAAATGAAAAAAAACATACAAAATGCATAAAAAAAAAATTAGGAGTTTAAAAAAAAATTGAAACCACGAGGAGGGAAATATGGGAAAAAAAGTACTATTAGTAGACGACACAAAATTTATGAGGATGATGCTAGCAAACATCCTTAAACCAAAAGGCTATGAAATTGTAGCTGAAGCATCAGATGGACTTGAAGCCGTAGATAAATACAAAGAACACAAACCAGACATAGTAACCATGGATATCGTCATGCCAAACATGAACGGAATAGAAGCTGTAAAAAACATAACCGCTGAAGATGGAAACGCCAAAGTCATAATGGTCACAGCAGTAGGACAAGAATCCAAAGTCAAAGAAGCTATACAAGCTGGTGCAATCGGTTATATCGTAAAACCTTTTCAAGCACCACAAGTCCTTGAAGAAGTCCAAAAAGTACTAGGATAGTCTTCCACCCAACCTTTATTCTAAGGAGTGAAATAAGTGACTATTCGAGTCCTAGTTGTAGATGATTCAGCTTTAATGCGAAAAATGATTAGTGATATTTTAAATTCTGATCCATTAATAGAAGTTGTAGATATATCCTACAACGGAGAAGACGCAGTAAAAAAAACAGAAAAATACAAACCAGATTTAATAACCATGGATGTCGAAATGCCAGTAAAAAACGGTATAGAGGCAACCAAAGAAATCATGGAAAAAAACCCGACACCTGTCCTAATGTTAAGCGCTCTAACACAACAAGGAGCAGATGTAACACTAGATGCACTAGAAGCAGGAGCAATAGATTTCATATGCAAACCATCAGGGTCAATCTCTACAGATCTTGATGAAATAGGAAAAGACATCATAAAAAAAGTAAAATCAGTAGCCAGAGCCAACGTAGAAACCAAAAAAACAATAATCAAAGATTTTACACCATCACATAAAAAACCTTTAACCGGCCGGAAAATAAACACACTAATAGTAGACGATTCACCCTTTTTTATAAAAACAACAAAAGATATAATCAGAAGCCATCCAGATATAAAAATAATAGGAACCGCAGAAAACGGACAAGAAGCCTATGAAAAATACCTGCAACTCAAACCCGATGTAATACTAATGGACATTGAAATGCCAGAAATGAATGGCGTAGAAGCTACACATAAAATCCTAAAAGAATCCTTCGTACCAATAATCGTTTTCAGCGGAAAAACAGCTGATGAAATGCAAGATGTAAAAACCGCATTAGAACTCGGAGCAATAGATTTTCTTGCAAAACCCTCAGAAAATATGTCAATGCATTCAATTTCACAACTCTTAGTTCAAAAAATACGAGAAGCCAGCAGACAGAAAAAAACAAGTACCTTAGGAAAAACATCTGAAAAAATACTCGTAATAGGCTCAAGCACAGGCGGCCCTCAAACACTAACCAAAGTAATACCCTATCTACCAGCAGACATACCCGCTGGAGTATTAATAGTCCAACATATGCCACCAGTTTTCACAAAAAGCCTAGCAGAAAGACTAGATAAACTATCAGAAATCACAGTAAAAGAAGCAGAAGAAGGAGACGAAATAAAACCAGGTCTAGCACTAATAGCACCTGGAAACTACCACATGAAAATAGAAGAAACCACAATAAAAGGAATGAAAAAAAGAATAATAAAACTAAACCAAGAAGACCGAATCCATGGAGTAAGACCCGCAGTAGATGTAACCTTTACATCAGCTGCAAACATTTATGGAAAAAACACAACAGCTGTAATTCTTACCGGGATGGGACAAGATGGAGCAAACTCAATGGGACTAATCAAAGCCAAAGGCGGCTACACTATAGCTCAAAACGAACAAACATCAATAATTTTTGGAATGCCACAAGCCGCAATAAAACTAGGAGTTGTAAACAAAGTCCTACCATTAAACATGATACCATCCCATATAACTAAAAAATTAAAAAACCCTGTTAAAGAGGCAAAAAATGTCTGAATATAAAGATATGTTTGTTGAAGAAGCAAGAGAACACCTTGATACCTTAAATCAAACACTAGTAGATTTTGAAGAAAACCCTGAAGATCAAGAAGCATTAAACCACATCTTCAGAGCAGCACACACGCTAAAAGGAATGGCAGCTGCTATGAACTACGAAAAAATACAGGAACTATCACATAAAACCGAAGATACCCTTGACTTAGTTAGAAACAAGGAACTAGAGGTATCAACAGATCTAGTAGACTTAATTTTTGACTGTTTCGACGGCCTAGAAAAAATGGTGGAAGACATAGCTGATTCAGATGCTACAGATTTTAATATAGATGAACTGGTTGAAAAATTAAAAAATCACATGGAAAACACAGGGAATAAAAACAAAAAAAGTAAGAAAAAAACTAAAAAGAATAAAACAAAATCAAAAACAAAAAATTTAAAACTAAACAAAAAAACAGAAAACAAAGTTTTCAAAGAAATCAAAAACGGAAAAAACGCTTTCAATCTTAATATAGAAGTTGATGAAAACTGCCAGATGAAATCAATAAGAGCATTCCTGCTTCTAAAAAAACTCGATGGAACTGGAGATATAATTTATGCAAAACCAAAAAAGAAAGACATAGAGGATGGAAAATTCGAAAATAGCTTCGAACTAATTTTTATTACTGATAACAACCATGAAAACGTTCAAGAATTAATAGGTTCTGTTTCAGAAATATCCTCCAAAGTAATCTCAGAAATAAAAACAGAAAATGATAAACTAAAACTAAAAGAAATAAAACAGGAAACATCTGAAATCAAAAATGAAACAAAAACAGATACAGAACAAGCAGAAACAGATGATAAAAAAGAAACAAAAACCAATACAAAAACAAACAACAAATCTAAAACATCTAAAAAAGGAAACCAAAGCATAAGAGTAGAGATGGATCAACTAGATGATTTCATGAACCTTATCGGCGAACTCGTGATAAGCAAAGGAAGACTCGGACAAATAGCAAGTGAAAACGATATCGATGATCTATCAGATGCAATAAACATATTTGACCGACTCACCTCAGAACTACAAGAAAAAATAATGAACATACGTATGATACCGATGAGTCATATCTTCAACCGTTTCCCAAGAATGATAAGAGATCTCTCAAAAAGCAATAACAAAAAACTAAATCTAAACATTGAAGGAGAAGGAATAGAACTAGATAGAACAATATTAGATGAAATCGGCGATCCACTAGTACATCTACTAAGAAACTCAGTAGACCATGGAATAGAAACACCAGAAGAAAGAAAAAACAAAGGAAAACCAGAAACTGG
Organism: uncultured Thermoplasmatales archaeon; assembly: GCA_964384785.1. Lineage (GTDB taxonomy): Archaea > Thermoplasmatota > E2 > DHVEG-1 > DHVEG-1 > JAZKSG01. The sequence continues at coordinate 4,595 of CAYLLH010000039.1, forward strand.
AAACGTGGATCTTATAGCTGAAAGAAAAAGAAACCATGTACTAATAGAAGTAAAAGACGATGGAAAAGGAATCGACCCAAACCTTATGAAAAAAACCGCGGTAAAAAAAGGCCTTAAAACACAAGAAGAAGTAGACAGAATGGATGACCAAGAAGCACTTAATCTACTATGGCTACCAGGACTTTCAAGCAAAGAAAAAATAACAAATGTATCAGGACGCGGTGTAGGAATGGACGTGGTAAAATCCACAATCGAAAAACTCAACGGAGCTGTGGAATTCACATCAGAAAAAGACAAAGGAAGCACATTCTCACTAAAACTACCATTAACCATGGCTATTTTCAAATCACTATTCGTAGGAACTGAAAACGAAACATATGCCATACCAATAAGCAACATAATCGAAACAGTAAAACTAGACAAAAATGAAATAAAAACAATCAAAGGATCAAAAACCACTCTTCTGAGAAACGAAGTACTACCACTCGTTTCCCTAGCTGACTTATTAGAAATAAAAAAAGAACAACAAGATGAAAACAATCTTTTCGCAGTAGTTGTACAAAAAGAAGAAAAAAAATATGGACTAATAGTCGACCGGCTAATCGGAGAACAAGAAATAACCATAAAAAACGTCGGAGGAACCATGAAAAGAACCAAAGGCGTCGCAGGAGTAACAATAACCGGAGATGGAAGAGTAATCCTTGTATTAGATATAAACACACTAATAAGATAAAAAAAAATAATTTGGGTGAAAAAAACCTATGGAAGAAATAAAATTAGATGAAGCACAAAAAGATGCATTAAAAGAAGTCGCAAACATTGGTGCTTCACATGCAGCAACAGCACTATCAAAAATGATAAACAAAGACATAGACATAGATGTACCAAAAATAGAGATAACACCACTCTCTGAAACCATAAACTGTGTAAAAGACGAAAAAATAGGCGTAGGAATATATCTACAAATAACAGACACACTACCCTCCTATGTACTTTTAATAATGCCCAAAGAAAGTGCTTTTGCACTAGCCGGACTTCTAACCGGTGAAAACGATAAAACAAAAAACATTTTATCAGAAATGGATCAATCAGCATTAAAAGAAGTCGCAAACATAATAATGTGTGCATTTTTCGACAGCATAACAGCACTAATAGACGTCCCACTCGTCCCAAGCCCACCAGCTTTAGCATATGATGAACCAGTAGCAGTAATGGACTATGTTTTAATAAAAATCGGAGAAGTCGCAGATACAGCAGTAGTTTTTAATGCAAACCTAGAAGTAGAAAAAACCCAAAAAATCAATATAAACATGCTACTACTCCCTGAACCTAAATCCGTAAAAGTACTCCTTGAAAAACTAGGAATAGCCTGTGGCGGAACCATAAAAGATGAGGTGTAATTTTTTGCAAAAAATAATTTTAAACCCTGATCAAAAAGATGCACTACAAGAAGTCGCAAACATAGGAGCAGCTCACGCGGCAACAGCATTATCAAAAATGACAAACAGAGAAATACAAATGGGTATACCCAAAGTGGAAGTAATACCCATAGAAAAAACAGTAGAAACCGTGATGGATGAAGAAGTAATAACAGGAGTATTCCTAAAAATAGAAGATGGAATACCATTAAACATTTTACTTCTATCATCAATTGAAAGCTCAATATCATTATCAAACATGCTTATGGGAAAAAACCCAGAAGAAACCAAAGATTACCTTGATGAAATGGATCAATCAGCTATGAAAGAAGTAGGAAACGTGATAATGTGCGCGTTTTTCGACAGTCTATCAGAACTACTAAACATTTCACTGATACCCGGGCCACCCAACCTAGCATATGACATGCCCGCAGCAGTACTAGACTATGTGCTAATACAGTTAGGAGAAGTAGCAAATGAAGCAGTAGTATTCAGCTGCGATGTAAAAGAAGAACAAGGAAGCAACTTCAAACTAGATTTATTCTTACTACCATCACCAAATTCAGTAAAGATAATGCTTGAAAAACTTGGAATGAATTAAAAAAAAAATAATATTTAGAATAATATTGAGGAAAAAAATCATGTCCCAAATTGAAAATTTGAATAAAGACCAACTTGATGCATTGCAAGAAACCGGAAACATAGGCTGTTCTCACGCGGCAACAGCTGTTTCAAACATGATAGGAAAAACAGTAAACATATCAGTCCCACAAATCAAAGTAGAAAAAACACAAAATTTAGACAATATTTTCCTGTCTATGTTTGGAGATAAAAAAATCATAGGAGTATATCTGGAATTAACAGATGAATTCCAAGGAAGCATACTAATGCTTTTTACAAAAAAAAGTGCATTATCCTTATCAGACACATTAGTAGGACAAGAACCAGGAACCTCTACAGAACTAAATGAGATGGCTAAATCAGCAATCACCGAAGTAGGAAATATAGTAGTATCAGCCTACACCAATGCACTAGGAGCATTGTTAAATTCGACAGTGATGCTATCGCCTCCAACATACACTGAGGAAGTACCACAAGGAGTACTAGATAAAGTACAAACAACACTAGGTGGAGACACAAAACATGCATTAATTTTTGATATAAAATTCACCGGGGAAGGAAACCTATTTGATTCATATTTTGTACTTCTTCCCTCTCCAAAATCATTAGATAATCTTTTAGAAAAACTATGCTGCATGGTTTCATCAGATGGAGAAACAAACACAGATGAATATCTAAACTCATTAAAGAAATAAAAAAAGGTTGACTCATGAAAGAGCCCCCTGTATTAGTAGGAATAGGAGAATATGCTGTATCGGCTGGAGAAAAAAAGCTAACCACGGTAGGTTTAGGAAGCTGTGTAGGAATAGTTATTTTTGACAAAAATCAAAAAATTTCAGGTCTATCACATATAATGCTACCAACTATGGGAGCAAAACAGGACAGGATAGGAAAATATGCAGACACTGCTATCCCAAAAATGTTAGAAGATATGCTTAAAAAAGGAGCAAATAAGATGCTTTTAAGAGCAAAAATAGCCGGCGGAGCAAGCGTTTTTTCTTTCAAAGAAGACAACCTAAAAATCGGTGATAGAAACATAAGAGCTGTAAAAGAAATCCTAAAAAATTACAATATAAGAATACTAAGTGAAGACGTAGGGGGAAACCGAGGAAGAACAATAATATTTGATCCAATAACAACAGATTTATTTATAAGAATGGTAAAAAAAGGACCAGATGAACCAAGTAATAAAGTTATATAAAAAAAGGGAAAATAGGTGAAAAAAAATTGATAGAAAAAGAATACCCTCAAGATTTCTACCAACTAAAAAACAATGTAAAAAAACTACTAGGTTTTAACTCAGAACAATACAAAAACACATACTTAAACAGACGTTTTCAATCAAGACTAAGAGTACATAAACTAGACAGTTTCAACGAATACTGGGATTTTTTAAAACATGATAAACAAGAACAAGAAATACTACAAAAAGACCTAACAATAAACGTAACAGAATTCTTCAGAGACAACACAGTATATGAAGAACTACAAAAAAATGTACTACCTAAAGTTTTGGAACAAAACTCAAATCGTAAAATACGGATATGGAGTGCAGGAAGCTCAGATGGAAAAGAAGCCTATAGTATAGCAATAATCTGTTCAAAACTCTTAAAAAATGATGACCTCAAAAAACGAGTAGAAATCATAGGTACAGATATCGACCGAGATTCCCTAAGAAATGCATCAAATGGAATATATTCTTCTAGACCCGGAATACAACAAACAGATATATCAAAACAACTAAAATTTTTAAAAAACCCAAATAAATATTTTGATTTTGAAGAAAACACATATCGAGTTAAACCAGAAATAAAACAACTTGTAAGATTTGCACATCATGATCTAATATCAGATAGAAAAAAAAGAAACTTTGACATAATATTCTGCAGAAATGTTGTAATATATTTCACAAGAGAACTACAAACCACGCTTTACAAAGATTTCTATGATGCTTTAAACCATGGAGGTTATTTTGTAATGGGAAAAACCGAAACCCTCATTGGTGAATCAAGAGAATTGTTCGAACCATTCAACTCCAGGGAGAGAATATTTGTAAAACCCTAAAAAAAAATAAAAATATGAGGATTAGAGGAGAGAAAAAAAATTATGGATTATAATGCAGCAACAGAAGAAGTAGATAATTTTTTGGAATACAAAAACAGATATAGAACAGTCTTTCAAAAAAGTGCTGTAGCCATAATGATAACAGATCAAAACGAAAAAATAATTGATTGTAACAAGTTCACAGAAGAACTACTAGAAACTAATAAAGAAGAACTACTAAACACACCAATAGAAGAACTCTACCCAAAACATGAATGGGAGAAAATAAGAAACCAAAACATAAGAATGAAAGGAATACAACATCATCTAGAAACCAAAATTAAAAGAAAAAATGATGAACCATTAGATGTAGACATAAGCATCAGCGTTCTTAGAAATCTAAAAGGCGAAATCACAGGAAGCATAGGCGTAATACGTGATATAAGTGAAAGAAAACAAGCAGAAGAAAGACTACAATCGGTTCTAGAAAACGCAATTGATTCAATTTATATGCTTGATAAAAACCTTGTATACTTAACAGTAAATAATGAACTTTTAAAAAGATTAAACCTAAATGAAAACCAGGTAGTAGGTCATAGTTTTGATGAACTACATTCAGAACAAGAAACCAAAGATTTCAGAAACAAAGTAGAATGGGTTTTCAACAATGGTAAACCCACCAAAGATGAACACAAATGCACAAATCTAGGACAATGGTTCCTAAGAACTCTTAGCCCAGTCAAAGACAGCCTCACAGGTGAAACCATAGCAGTAGCAGTGATATCAAAAGATATAACTGATCTAAAAAAAGCAGAACATGACCTAAAAATAAGTGAGGAAAAATACCGTACTATTTTTGATAACAGTGCAGTAGCAATAATGCTCACTGATGCAAACGAAAACATTGTTTCATGGAATAAATTCACAGAAACAATGCTAGATATGAACAAAAACGATCTTCACAAAAAACCCGTTGAAGAACTCTACCCAGAGGATGAATGGCAGAAAATACGCAAGCAAAACATCCGAAAAAAAGGAATGCAACATCATCTAGAAACCAAAATCATAAGAAAAAATGATGAACCACTGGATGTAGATATCTCTGTTAGTATATTAAAAGACCATTCAGGAAAAATAACTGGGAGTATCGGCGTTATAAAAGACATAAGTAAACGAAAAAAAGCAGAAGAAAAAATGAAATATGAACACAGTCTACTGCAATCACTACTTGATAACGTTCCTGACTCGATTTATTTTAAAGACATAGGAAACCGTTTTGTACTTGTAAACAAAGCCAAAGCAGATCATCATAATACTACACCAGAAAAAATGATAGGTAAAACAGATTTCGACTACCAAACAGAAAAAAGAGCAAAAAAATCTTTTGAAGCAGACAAAAAAGTCCTACAAACAGAAACACCAATAATAAACGAAATCGAACGATATAAAACACCCGAAGGCGGAGAAAAATGGGTATCTGTAACCAAAATACCACGATATAATAATGATGGAGAACTCATAGGAACCATGGGTGTATCAAGGGATGTAACCAAACACATGCGAGAAACCAAAGAAACAGAAAAATACAAAAAAGTAGCAATTGGACAAAACATGAGAATGGTAGAACTACGCGACAAAGTAAAAGATCTAATCCAAGAAATGGAACAAAAAGAAAAATAATAGTAAAAATTTTTTTTAACAATTTCTATTATACAGGGATGCTTTTCATAATAATCACAACACCAGCATGTAACCTAAAATGCAACTACTGCGGAGGAACAATGCATGGAATGCCCAGTGAAATCAAATACGACCTTAACACACTAAAAAAGTTCATCTCTCAATACAAAAACCCAACAGTAGCTTTCTACGGCGGAGAACCGCTTCTACGAGCAGATATAGTAAAAAAAATGATAGATACACTACCAGCTAAACATTTCGTAATAAACACAAATGGATACTATATAACAAAACTAAAAAATTACCTGCATAAATTCGACACAATCCTTCTCTCAATAGACGGCCGACAAAATACAACAGATTATTATCGTGGGGAAGGATGTTACAACAATGTCTTAAAGGCATTAAATTATTTAAAAACAGAAGAATTTCCAAACGAAATCATCGGCCGTATGACAGTCTCCTGTAAAACAAACATATACAATGATGTACAGCATGTTTTACAACATTTTCCCAAAGTACACTGGCAACTTGATGCAGTATGGAGCAAAATGTGGAACCTCCAGGAATTCAAAAAATGGACAAACGAAAACTACAAACCAGGTATAAAAAAACTAATAAACTGGTGGATTAAAAACATAAAAAAAGACAACACAATCGCAATAATACCATTCATAGGAATAATCTCACGGATGCTACATAAAACAAAAGGACTACCCTGCCAATCAGGAAACAAATCCATAACCATAAATACAGATGGAAAAATAATGGCATGCCCAATAGCACCAGAATACAACTGGAACAACCTAGGAGATATAAACAAAGGATTCAAAAAAGCATTAATCCAAGGAAAATGCAAAAACTGCGAAATAAAAGATATCTGTGGCGGAAGATGCCTATTCTTCAACAGAGAACACCTATGGGGTGAAGAAGGATTCGAAGCAGTCTGCAACACAACCAAGTTTTTAATAAAAGAATTAAAAAAACACCAAAAACTTTTTGAAAATAAAAAAGACGAATTCTATTATCCAAAATATAACAACACCACAGAAATAATACCATAAAAAAACAGGTTAATTTCTTTTTTAGAAACATTTAAGGTATGTACTATAATTAGACCCCGGTTTTTTTATAAAAAAACCTAAAAAAATAAATCTTGAGGTTAAAAAAATATGGAAAAAACAGATGTTTTAGTTATAGGGGGTAGTGCTTCAGGAATTGTCGCTGCAACAACGGGTAAATCAAATTATCCAGAAAAAGATTTTATGGTGATAAGAAAAGAAAAAAATGTTGTTGTACCCTGTGGAATACCATATGTTTTCGGTTCACTTTATGATATCAACAAAAATATTATTCCAGATGCAGTACTTGAAAAAGCAGGAGTAAAACTTAAAATCGATGAAGTTAAATCAGTAGATGTCAACAAAAAAACATGTAAAACATCTGATGGAACCAAAATCAATTTTGAAAAACTTGTTTTTGCAACAGGATCAGAAACCAAAAAACCAAACTGGCTAAAAGGATCAGACAAAGAAAACGTTTTTACAATACCAAAAAACAAGGAATATTTAGAAAAAGCACTTTCTAAACTTGAAAACTTCAAAAAAATCGTTGTAATAGGTGGAGGATTCATAGGTGTAGAAATATCAGATGAACTCAACAAACTCAAAAAAGATGTTACCATAGTAGAGATATTACCTCATGTTTTAACACTAGCTTTCGACCAAGAAATGGCTGTAGCAGCTGAAGAAATCCTAAAAAAACGAGGAGTAAAAATAAAATCAGGAACCGGTGTAAAAGAAATAAAAGGCGATACAAAAGTAAAAAGTGTTCTACTAGACAACGGAGAAAAACTTGAAGCAGACGCAGTAATTCTATCAGTAGGATACAACCCCAATACAGAATTAGCAAAAAAAGCAGGAGTTGAACTCAACAAAAAAGGATTCATATGCGTCGATGAATACATGAGAACAGACAACCCTGACATATTCGCAGTAGGGGATTGTGCTGAAAAAAAAGATTTTTTCACAAGAAAAACAAGTTGTATAATGCTAGCGTCAACAGCTTGCGCGGAAGCAAGAATCGCGGGTATGAGTCTATATCGATTATCAGCTGTAAAAACATTCGGCGGAACCATAGCAATTTTTTCAACAGCAATCGGAGAAACCGGTTTAGGTGTAGCAGGTCTAACTGAAACCATGGCAGACAAAGAAGGATTTGATTTTGTCACAGGAACATTTGAAGGAATAGATAAACACCCTGGAACACTACCAGGCACAAACAAACAAATGGTTAAACTAATAGCAGCACGAGACTCAGGAATGATACTTGGAGGAGCAGTAATAGGAGGACCAAGCGCTGGAGAACTAACAAATATACTCGGAATCGCTATACAAAGTAAAATGACAATAAACTCACTACTAACCGCTCAAATAGGAACACATCCACTAGTAACTGCTCCACCAACCGCGTATCCGATCATAAAAGCAGCAGAATCCGTATCAAAAAAACTATAAAAAAACCAATTTTTTTTTCTTTTATTTTTAAACAATTTTTCCAGTGCCAATATGATGAAGTTTTTCAGCATTTAAATCAATTAAAATAAATTTTGAATCATCACTATAACAAACAAGTTTCTCAGATTCAATCGTTATTTTTTTATCCTCAACTTTATTAATTTTTACAGGGAATGTTTGCATTCCAACAGTACAATGATAAACACCGGGTTTAAGATCTGGATAAAAACGATTATGCGCAAACTCTAAAGAAAAAATTGTACCAGTTTTTACCGCATCAGATGCACCAATCAAAGTTCCTCTTTTCATCTCTTCAGAGGAAGCACCTTTAATGGCAAGACCCACTCTACAACCAGCAAAAGCCTCATCAAAATCTTTATCCTGCATCTGAATAGAACGAACAACAATTTCTTTATCCAAAGGCATAAGCCTCAATTTATCATGTTTATGAATAACGCCTTGTTTAACAACACCCAGTACCACTTCTCCTACCCCTTTAACACTAAAAGAATGATCAATAATAACCACAGCAGAAGAATCATTATCCCGTTTGATTTTAAACTTCTCAATTTCCTGAATAATTTTTATATTATCTTTTTCAACAATAGAAAAACTACTCAAAGATGTATCTTTTATCAAATCTTCGATCTGAGTTGTATCGGTAAACTCTGGAACAACAATTAAACCACTGTTTACCCTCATTGAATCAAGGAGAAGAATAGTCTCACCAATCTCCGGAGTTATTTTTTCACAAACAATTATTGCTGCATCTAAAGTTGAAATAATCTGAGTTTTAGTAGACAGCTTATCCTCAACTGGTGACATAAAAGTAAAAACAAAATCATCTGTTTTACGATTAAACATAAGAATATCGCTTTCAGTTCCTTTTTTACCAAGTTCACTTCCTAGTTTTTCATCATGAAAAATACCAATATTTAAATCATTCATCAAAAACAGGCAATAAAAAATGTTACATAAAGTTAATTGAAAAAATTTTAGATGGGCCCGACCGGATTTGAACCGGCGACCATCTGGTTATGAGCCAGACGCTCCACCAGACTAAGCTACGAGCCCAAAAAACATTTTTTGGAGGTAATAATGTTTCTATTACTTAAAAATTTAGAGAAACAATTTATTTATAATCTGAGAGAAAAACTTATATAAATTAACATATTGTTAACAATCTGGGGAGATAGAATATATGAATGGAAAATATATGTTAGTTTTTGTAACAGCTGTAATATTAATATTAACTGGATTAGTTGGAGCTGTTGATTTAGAGAAAAATTATATCATAAAAAACGAAACTTTTTGCACAAATAACGAAAACGATGTAGAACTACCACAATGGAACACAGGCAATAAATGGATATATGATGCACAACTAAGACTACAACAATCAGAATATTTCAACATGGATTTCCAACTAAATCTAAACAACTTAGAATTTGAAATAATAGAAATACAAAACAACAATGATTTTTACAAAGTAAAAATGACAGTTCCACAAGGCAGCCTAACGGGTAACGGCAACATAGAATTAAGTATATTCACATTCAGTGGAAGCATAAGTAACGCAAAACTTAATGGATTTCTATATATCAAAAAATCAACACTAGAAATGAACAAATGCGAAGGAACAATAGAAGGAGATACAAACAAAATAATTTTACCACACTTCAAAATCAATTTTTTAATAGAATTCGAAAAAATAAAAGATAACGAATTAGTAAAATCAAACTACACAGCATTACAATTTCCAATGAATATAAATGAAAACTGGGATGTACCACTCACATACTTAAACATAACAACAAACGCTATACAACCAAATCTTGGAGAAGGAAGACTTTACTCATACGTTCCAGAACACATGAATATATGTGAAAAATGGGATATCATCCAAACCGATCAAACAGAATACGATGCACTAAAAATATATGGTGAAGACTATGGAGATAAAAGCAACATCTGGTATTCACCAGCTACTGGAAATATAGTAAAAATAGATTACAGCAATCTAAACCTTGGAATAGGATATCTAGTTAAAAATTTTCAAATGAATCTAAAATCAACCAATTACCAAGTAGACTCAAACCCTCCAGAAAAACCTACCACCCCCTCTGGTGGAACAAGTTTTTTAGCAGGTGAAACAGGTACATACCAAACCAGTACAACTGATCCAGATCAAGATAAAATAAGATACATCTTTGACTGGGGTGATGAAACAGAACAAACATACTCAAACTTCATAAACTCAGGTGAAACAGTAGACATAACTCACATATGGGGTAAAGATGGAGAACACAATGTAAAAGTAAAAGCCCGTGATAAATACGGCTATGAAAGCGAATGGTCAGACCCATTAACTGTAACAGTTACAAACAACCCTCCAAATAAACCAGAAACACCATACGGTCCAACAAGTGGTAACTACAAAGACACACATGATTACAGTACTAAATCAACAGATCCAGACGACCATCAAATAAGATATGGTTGGGACTGGGATGGTGATGATGATGTTGACCAATGGACAGACTATGTTGATCAAGACACACAAATCACAACATCACACAAATGGTCATCCAAAGGAACATATTTTATTAAAGTAAAAGCCCAAGATGAATACGGCTATGAAAGCGAATGGTCAGATCCTTTAAGTGTCACAATGCCAAAAAGCCATGATTTCTTCAATCACCCATTTTTAAATTTTTTACAAAAAATAAACAATATATATCCAAACATTCAAATCTTAAATTGGTTGATAAGGTTACTTGAGGGTAAACTTATTTAATACTTTTTTATTTTGAAAAACTTGAATTGTTAAAAATGGCAGAGTTAAAAACACTTTCAAAATATCCTTTCTTAAATGATTCTAAAAAATATGTAAAAGAAAACAAACTTTCTGTAATAGAACTACTTTCAGATCCCGTTTACGAAAGAGCACGTGTTTTCGGAGTAGAAAGACTAGATAATGCTTTTGATAACAAAGATGTTGGAGAAAGAAACCCTGTAACAGAAACAGATTGTATAATGGAATTACTATCTTACCCAATAGCTAGAATGATAGCAGTTTGTATAAACGATCTTTATTTTAAACGAAGATATGCTCTTGGTGAAGCAGTACATACTTACAAAAATCTTGTAAAAGAAGATATTATTTTTATTTTAGATGTAGCAAAAGAATTCGATTTTAATGTAAACTATGAAGAGGAAACAGAAAAAATAAGTATTCACTTTAAAGATTATTTAAACAATGCTCCCACACGATACAAAAGCTGGAAGATGATAAACCGTCCGATGAAAAACGGATTCGTTTTCATCTCAAAAAGAAACCTCGCACGTCTCATACAGGAAGGGCTAAGAAATAGAATAAATGAAGAATTAGATCAAAGACAATGTAACCAAGTAATACTTGACACTTTCAAAGATGATATTAAAAGAATACAAAAAAAAGTAAATGTTCTTCGTAAAAAAATGGAAGCAGAACCCGTTGGAGAACTAAAAATAGGATTACTTCCACCATGTATGAAAAACATACTAGCTAGCATACAAAATGGTGAAAACGTACCACACATGGGACGATTTGCTATTGTATCATTTCTTCATTCACTAGGTTTAGACACAAATCAAATACTAAAAATTTTTAGTACGGCTCCAGATTTTGAAGAAGAAAAATCAAGATACCAGGTAGAACACATCGCTGGAGATGGATCAACCACCTCATATAAACCACCAAGCTGCGAAAAACTAAAAACCTATGGTTTATGTCCCACAGAAGAAATGGATGTGATATGTAAAAGAACATATCATCCCATTAGCTACTACCGTTACAACTGGAAAAAAAATAAAAACAATAAAAAAACTAAGGAGAAAAAGAAACAAAAATGAAACATTTTATAACTTTTGAGGGAATCGACGGTTCAGGTAAATCAACTGTTTCAAAAAAAGTTTTTGAAAAACTTAAAAAAGAAGGATATGACGTAGTTTGGACTTGTGAACCCACCGATACATGGCTTGGCATGCAAGTAAAAAAAAGTATAGAAAAAGAAAATGATCCATTTGTAACAGCTTTCACCTTTACAGCAGATCGCATAATGCATGGTAAACAAATCAAAAAATGGCTTAGCAAAAACAAAATTGTTCTTTGTGACCGTTATGCTGAATCAACCTATGCATATCAAGCTGCTCAAATGCAAGATACGATAGATGAACCTGTGAGATGGTTAAAGGAACTTGCAGAAGACAAAATACCAATTCCTGATAGAACCTTTTTATTTGATATAGATCCAAAATCTGCTCTGTCACGTATAAGCCATAGGGATGATTTAATTCCTTTTGAAAAAACAGAATTTCTCACAAAAGTAAGAAAAAACTATTTAGAGTTATGTACTGGTAAACGATTTTTAAAAGTTGATGCATCTAAAAAAATTAAAACTCTTGTAGATATTTGCTATAAGGATATCTTGGCTCAATAGCTTAATATATTCTATATTTTTTATAGAAGACTCATTTTTTTATTTAAAATTTAGAATCTTTTTGGTTATTTACATATGATGTATTTTTATTAAATTTCATTGATTATTTATTCTATTGTTTCATTATTATACCATAAAATTTATATATTATGGAACCAAATTATACAATAATAAGTTATGGGTGATATAGATGATTAGTAAGTTTTTTCCCTCTAAATTTAGGAATTATTATAGGGTAAAAAAGGGAAAATTATTTATATAATTAAAAACAAATATAAATATGGGCTCGATCTTTTTTAATTAAAGGGGGAAGAACAAATGAAAAAAATAATTGTAATTGGAATTGTATCATTTCTTCTTTTCAGTGGTTTAACATACACATTAAACAATGTAGTTACAGGAGAACCATTAAATGAAGAAATAAATATAAATTTTGAATTTGAAAATATACAAATAGAAAACGTGAATATTCATCAAACAGAGTTTAATAGAGTAACTATTGAAGATGATTCAATGTCCTATACTTCATCTCCGGGTAATCCTGTTGTACCTGTTAAGGGTTGTAATATTGTGATTCCTTATGGTCATGAGGTTGATTCTATTAGTGTTTCTAAGAAAGGTCTTGTTAGTTTTTCTGCTGATTTAAGTGTTGAACCTGCTCAAAGGGTTTACCCTTATAATTATGAGGGCGATTTTGTTTTTGAGGAACCTAATATGGAGGTTTATGGTTCTGATGATGTTTATCCTAGTAGTGATTTTGAGGTTGTTAGCACTCAGGTTTTCAGGGGTTATACTATTCTTGTTCTTAGGTTGTATCCTGTAAAATATAGGCCTTTGTTTGGTCAGATAGATTTTTATAAAAATGTTGAGGTTTCTGTTAAAACTTCTAGTGTTTCTGATTCTGGTGTTGATACTTTTCGTGGTCTAGAGAAGGATTTCGATGAGGTTAAAAAACGGGTTGATAACCCTTTGACTCTTGATAATGATGTGTTTTCGCCTGTTTCTTCCCTGAGTCCTTTTGATAGTTATGATTTAGTTATTATTACCCCTAAGAGTTTAAAGAATTATAATGGTGAGTATAATTTTCAGGCTCTTGCGGATGCTAAAGCCGGTATTGGTTTGAGTACTAAGATTATGACTGTTGAGGATATTGAGAATGGTTATAATGGTAGTAGTACTCAGCAGAAGATTAGGAATTTTGTTAAGTATGCTTATAATAATTGGCAGACTGATTATGTTCTTTTAGCAGGAGATGAAGATGTTGTACCTGTCAAAAATGTTTATGTATCAGACTATCACAGTACAACTATGCCATCAGATCTTTATTATGCATGTCTTGATAACCCCGCACCTGATGGGACCAGTAGTTGTGATCTTACAGCAGAAGTTTACGTTGGAAGAGCATGTGTAGGAAACACACAGGAAGTCTCTAATTTTGTAAAAAAAACAATAGGTTATATGCAAACAAATGATCCTTACACCAAGAAAGCATTATGGGTCGGCGAATATCTTGGTTTTGGAGGAGTTTCACAATATGCTGCTAAAATGAAGGATCAAAATATTGGTCACTCTACAGCTGATGGTTACACTACAGATGGTTTACCTGAAGGTGGAGATGGCTATAATGTTGATCGATTATATGAACGAGACATGAGCTGGGGTAAAAATACCATTATAAACAAACTAAACAGCAATGTACATCTAATCAATCATCTTGGACACGGAAACAAAAATTTGGCTATGAAAATGTACAACAGTGATGTAAGCCGTCTAACAAATGATAAATATTTTTTTATTTACTCTCAAACATGTTTAGCCGGACATTTTGACAATTATGATTGTTTTGCTGAAGAAATAACAGTTAAAACAGATAATGGTGCATTTGCAGTAGTAATGAACGCCAGATCTGGCTGGGGGCTTCAAGATAGCACAGATGGCCCTTCACAAAGATATGACCGAGAGTTCTGGGATGCAATATACGGAGAAAAAATACCGACTTTAGGGCAAGCAAATCACGATTCAAAAGAAGACAATTTATACCGAATAGGCGAACCTTGCATGAAATGGTGTTATTACCAAACTAATTTATTTGGAGATCCCTCAATAATTGTTCATGGTTCCGGCCCTCAACTATCTTATGAACCACGATCATATGATTTCGGAAAAATGGAAGAAGGAGAAACTGCTTCCACTATTTTTGACGTATGGAATAGCAATTCAGGTACACTTAGCTATTCAATAATAGAGGACACCGACTGGATTGAAGTAACACCCTCCTCCGGTACCTCAACTGGCGAGCATGATGAAATCACAATAAATATTGATACCACAGGTCTTTCAAATGGATTACATAAATGCGATATCCTAATTGAAACAAATTCTGGTTCAGGTGTTTTTTCAATCAGTGTTAAAGTTGGACAAGTTCTAGCGTTTAAACCTCATTCATATAAAAACAATTTAAATGAGGGAGAAATAGATAAATTTGATTTTGAAATATGGAATGATGGTATTGGAGAATTAGTATATTCCTTATCAACTGAAAATGATTGGATTAGTTTTACGCCCTCTGAAGGAAGCATAACAGGTGAACATGATTCTATTACAACTACAATTGATACAAACGGTTTGGAAAATGGATTTCATAAAGGTCAAATAAAAATAAATTCAAATGGTGGGAATAATGTACTTGACATTGATATGGGTGTAGGAGCTTATTTAGCTTTATCAGATACAGATCATAATTTCGGAATCTTAAACACTGGTGAAACTGCAAGAACTGAATTTGAAATCTGGAATCAACTAAAAGGTACACAACTTGATTATGAAATAACTACAGATGTGGATTGGTTATCAGTTTTTCCACCAAGCGGTTCCTCAACAGGTGAACATGACAAGATAACCATAAACATTGATACTCAATATCTCTCTGATGGATGTGGATATTATCATTCACCTATAACAATTAGTTCTAACGGGGGTCAAGCAATTTTTAATGTCTACGTTGACATTGTCTTTAGTAAAGGACCTACCTATGGTGATTCTATGTTCAACACTAAAGGTTCAATTAATGGAGATTATGATGAAGCATGGAACTGCACTGAAGGTATAGTTGATGGAAAAACAAATATGGGTATACCAGTAGGTCAAGAGATAGATTTTGAGTTATATCCAAAAGTAAAGAATTTCAAAATTTATAGAGGATTTTTATTTTTTGACACCTCAGATCTTACTGATGATATGGAAATAAATGAAGCCATTTTAATGATAGAAGGTAATACTAGAACTATTCAAGATGATTTCCATCTGGTTTTACAAAATGGTCAACCGGAATACCCTCATAATCCCTTAGAAGATGGTGATTTCAACAGATTACATTATTCAGGTGATGGAGGAAGTATTTCAACAGCTGATATCAATCCATTTGAATATTCAAATTTAGTATTAAATCAAGAGGGTATAAACTGGGTTAACAAAGGTGGTATTACAAAATTTGCTCTTAGAAGCAAAAAAGACATTGACGGAATCCCACCTGATAAACCTGATTCTAATCTTAGGACTTCTAATGTTGTTTACATATCAGATATACTTAGTGATTTTACACCACAATTGGTTTTAAAATATGGCGAAGCTCCTAATATTCCTGAAATAGTAAACCCTACAGATGATGAAGAAAATGTTGATGTTGATGTAGAACTTAGTGTTAGAGTAAGTG
>CAYLLH010000040.1:0-13106 GCA_964384785.1 uncultured Thermoplasmatales archaeon
TAAAACACCATTGTGTAACACTAGTGATTGTACTATTAAAAATTGTATGCAGACTAAGCAGGCTATTACTGGTGAAACTTATGCTGAAAACAAAAAAGGAGAAAAAATACCGATTCGTGCTAACTGTAACGCTTTGATGGATAGTAAAGGTAATCCAGTTGGTGGTTTTGAGCTTGTTCAGGATCTTACTGAGAATAAAAACGCTGAAGCTAAAGAAAAAAGCTTCATGGCAGGTATTACTGATCCAGTTTTTAAATGTGATGAAAAACTTGTGATTACTGATTGTAATGATGCTTTTGTAAAAGCTATGGGTTATAGTCGTGATGAATTAGTTGGTAAGATGACTTGTGCTGATGTTTGTAAAACACCATTATGTGGTACTGCTGATTGTACTATTAAAAATTGTATGCAGACTAAGCAAGCTATTGTTGGTGAAACTCATGCTAAAACACGTGATGGCCAGAAGGTTGAAATTCGTGCCTGTTGTAATGCTTTACTTGATAATAATGGTGAACCTGTTGGTGGTTTTGAACTTATACAGGATATAACAGAGGATAAAGAAATGGCAAGAACACTTGCATCAATGGCAAGTCAATTTGCATCTTCTGCTGAAGAACTCAGTAGTTCAGCTCAGGAAGTAAACGCTTCTGTTGAACAAACATCTTCAACAATTCAGCAAATTGCTGAAGGAGCTAATACTGCTGCTAATCAAACCAATGTTGTTCTTGATGAAAGTAAGAAAGCAGGAGAAGCAGCAGAAAGCGGTCAGAAAGCCTCTGGTGAAGTTGAACAAAAAATGGAGCTTATTAAAACTACTACTGAGGATGGAGCTAAAAAAATAGCAGCTCTTGGAGATAAAAGTAAAGAAATAGGTAATATTGTTGATACCATTAATCAAATATCCGAACAAACAAATTTACTAGCATTAAATGCAGCCATTGAAGCAGCAAGAGCTGGAGAGGCAGGACGAGGTTTCGCTGTTGTTGCTGATGAGGTTCGTAAACTAGCTGAAGAATCTGGTGATGCAACCAAACAAATACGTGAACTAATCGAAGGTATACAGGGAGAAATCGAAGGTGCTGTTAAAAGCATGGATGATAACACAAGACAGGTAGATGAAGGAAGTCAAGGAGTAAATGCTGCTGTTGAAGCATTTAAGGCAATGCCGCCGATTGTTGAAGCGGTTAGTAAAGCTGCAAATGAAGTTGCATCTGTCACACAGGAAAACGCATCTGGTAGTGAAGAAGCAAGCTCAGCGATGCAACAAGTCAGTGCATCAATGCAACAGGTTACAAGCGGTGCTCAAGAACTATCGGGGGCTGCATCAGAACTTAAACGTTTATCTAGAAGATTAAACAAAGAAGAAGTAGATGACGATGATTTCGAAGCAGGACCTCCTCAAAAAGACTGGGACAGGCCAAAAAAACCTGCCCCAAACAACATTCCAAATAAAGATTGGAATAACAACCAAAATCAACAAAACAATAAATCAAACTCCAATTCAACAAAAGGAGATAAAAACTAAAAAAAATAACCATTTTGGAGGGAAAAAAATTTATGCCAACTGGTATAGAAAAACAAACTGCTCGTGACCGAGCATTAAATGAACAACAACTAGTTGTTTTCAAAGTAGCTAATGAAGAATTCGGAGTAGATATCAACGAAGTAAAAGAAATTATTCGTTGGGAAGAAGTAACACGTATCCCCAACTCTCCTCCTTATATTAAAGGCGTTATCAATCTAAGGGGTAGTATAATCGTTGTTAATGATCTAGCTATGAAACTAGGTATGCCTTCAAAGAACATAGATGATGACACACGAATTCTTGTCGTTGAAGTTGGTGATAACACAGTAGGTATGGTTGTGGATAGTGCTACAGAAGTATTACGTTTGCCTGGTGAAAAAATAAAGGAAGCACCAAGTATAGTAACAGATAGCATTGATACTAATTATATTGAAGGAGTCGGTGTACTTGATGAAAAACGACTACTTACTTTGTTGGATCTTGGAAAAGTACTAGAATCAGTTGATTATGAAAAAATAGCAGCTGCTCAAAAAACAGGGAATGATTACGTAAAAAAAGAAAAACCAAAAGATGAAAACATTGAGAAAAATAAACCTGATAAAAAGACAGAGAAGAAAGAATCTAAAAAAGATTCTAAAACTAAGTCCGATAATAAAAAGGAAGCTGAGGATAGCAAAAAAGACGATAAAAAAAAGAAAGACAAAAAAGAAGACAGTAATTCTAGTAGTAAAAAATCATCCAGTTCATCTAATAAATCAAGTAAAAAAGAAGATGATAATAAGAAATCAAGTAAAAACAAAAAATAAAACATTTCTTTTTTTTTACAATAATTAATTTTGCAAAAAAACTATAAGGAAAAACTTAGTTTAGCTTTAATAAAATAAAATATAATTTTAATTTAGGTTTTTGTTAAACATGCTTAATGAATATAAAGCAACTTGTAGGGAATGTAACGCAACTTTTAACGTTTTATATGGACGTAAAACCAAAACAGAATCACATGAGGTATACTCATGCCCAGATTGTAAAAACTTGTTTTCACTTTCAAATCATGAAGAACTAAAATGCCCAGATTGCGGTGAAAAAAAAGAATTTCTACGTTACAACCTTCATAAAGCTGAAAACATAAAATATTACAAAAAAATGCATGATAAAGAACTCCTATCAGATGAAAAATTTAACACATTGAAATCTTATTGGGATAAAATGTACTGCAACCAGTGTCCAAAATGTGGAAAAGAAACACTTGAATGGCAAATTGTAAAAACTGTTAGTGCAAAGATGTATAAATAAAAGATTTCTTACTGAAAAATCTTATATCTATCGTTTTTATTAACTATTTTTGTAATTCTTATGGGAGAGAGCATTCAAGACTGGAAAAACTCTTTTGATTCACTGGACGACATAATGATAATAATCAACAAAGATTACACTATAGAAAAAATAAATAAAAAAGGGTTAGAAATCCTTGGTAAAAAAGAAAAAGATGTTGTAGGATGTAAATGTTACAAGATCCTTCATGGAATTGATGCTCCACAGGATTTTTGTCCGTATAAACAAACAAAAAAGACTAACCAAGCAGCAACTGCTGAAAGATATGAAAAAATTTTTGATAAATATTTTTCTATAAAATGTTCACCAATTTTTAACGAAAAAGGTGAAATTGTTAAATTTGTTGATTTGATGAGAGATGTTACTGATCAGAAAAAAGTTGAAAAAAAACTAATAAAAAGCGAAGAGAGATACCAATCTGTTTTCGAAAATACTGGTACTGCAACAACCATTTTTAATGATGATCGACTAATAAAAAGATGCAATAGTGCTTTTGAAAACCTTAGTGGGTATTCTAAAAAAGAGATAGAAAATATCATGTATTGGGATGATTTCATAACTGATTATGACTATAAGAAAATGACAACATATCATGAACAACGAAGCAAAGGATATGGAAACCCTCCCTCCGAATATGAATGTGACTTCATATGCAAAGATGATAAAATCAAGAAGGTACACGTTAAAATATCAATTGTTCCTCAACTTAAAGAAAGAGTTTTTTCTTTAATAGATATTACCGATAGAATGATTTATGAGAAAAAAATAAAAGAATCTCTGAAAGAAAAAGAAATACTTTTAAAAGAAGTTCATCATCGAGTGAAAAATAATTTACAGATAGTTAGTACGATGCTTAAATTACAATCAGACTTTATAGATGATGAAAAATTTTTAGATAAATTCAAAGAAAGTCAGAATAGAATTCAGTCAATAGCTTTAGTTCATGAGCGTTTATACAAATCTGAAGATCTTTCTGAAATTAATTTTGATGACTACCTTAGAGATTTCATGGTAGATATTATTCATTCATATAAAGATAAAAAAAAGAATATTGATTGGAGCTGTAATTGTAAAGATATTTCTTTAAATGTTAACACTGGCATTCCTTGTGCATTAATAATTAATGAACTGGTTTCGAATTCTTTAAAACATGGTTTCTCAGAAAAAAATCAAGGAAAAATAGATATCGAATTAAGTCATGAAGAAGGAAAAAAATATATTTTAAAAGTAAAAGATGATGGTAAAGGATTACCTAAAAATTTTGATTTAAAAAATTGTTCTTCACTGGGTTTACAATTGGTAGATAATCTTGCCAATCAATTTAATGGAAAAATAAAATATTTCAATGATAACGGGGCTGTCTTTGAAATAGAATTTAAAGAAACAAGTTGAAAAAAATTAGTTTTTGTTTATGTGAAAAGATAATGAAAAAAAATAAGATTTTGATTGTTGAAGATGAATCAATTGTTGCAATGGGTTTAAAACAAGATTTAAAAAAAATAGGTTACAATGTAGTAGGTATAGCACCCTCAGGAAGACAAGCTATCAAACAAGCAGAAAAACAGGACCCTGATCTAATCCTAATGGATATAAAACTTAAAGGAAAGATGGATGGAATCCAAGCTGCAAAAAAAATTTTAGAGCAATATGATATGCCTATTATCTATCTTACTGCCTATGGCGATGATAAAACCCTTCAAAGAGCAAAAATAACAGAACCATATGGCTATATAATTAAACCATATAAAGAAAGAGATCTAAAAGTCTCATTAGAGATGGCTCTTTATAAAAAACAGATGGAAAAAGAAAGAGTCATAAGAAATAGTGCAATAGAAGCATCTCTTAATGGTATAATATTAACAGATATGCATGGAAACATTACTTTTGCTAATCAATCATTTCTTGATATGTGGGGCTATACAAAAAAAGAAGTCTATGGGAAACCAATATTTTCATTTTGGCATGGAAAAGGAAAAACAGTAGATATGATTGATGAATTACTCGAAAATGATTCTTGGTCGGGTGAGATGATTGCTGAAAGAAAAAACAATGAAAAATTTGATGTTAAAATTTTATCAACAGTTGTTAAAAAAGATAAAAAAGAACCAGTTTGTTTGATGGCATCATTTGTTGATGTTACAGATAAAAATGAGGCAGAAAGAGAAGTTCAAAAAACAAAAAAACACCTTCAAAACATAATTAATAGTGCATCAGAAATAGTAATTTCTTTTGATACTGAAAAAAAAATTTCTTTATGGAATAAAACTGCTGAAAGAGTCACAGGTTTAAAACAAAATAAAACATTAGGCAGACCTATCAAAGATTTTGATTTTTTAGAAAAAAAAGAGGATTTTATTACATATGTCAATAAGATCTTAGATGAAGAAACTTCATTTAACGAAGAAATATTTTTGAATGATAAAAATGGTGTACAACGAATTATCAACATGTCTTTTTCGCCTTTGAAAAGTGAAAAAAATGAACCTGTTGGTGCTCTTGTTATCGGTAAAGATGTAACACATGAAAGAGAAACTCATAACAAGATAAAACAAGGTCATAGCTATTTTATTTATGAAAAAGACATCTCTAAATCTTTAAATCTTTTAATAAATTTAGAAAAAAATGGTTATAATCTTTATGTTATTTCTAGGAAAAACCCTGATTTAATTAAAAGTATGTTACCTCCTTTAGATATAAAAACAGGGTTATTAGGTAGCAAAACCTCTAAAAAAAATGTTTTTTCTAATTTAGATGACCTTAAATATAGTGTTAAAGATTTTTGTAAAAAAAATAAAAAATCGTTGGTTTTTTTAGATGGCCTTCATTTTTTTATGGTTAAATATGCTTTTTATGATGTAATCAATTCTTTTTTCGAAATAGTGGATGAAATTGAGGAAAATAATGCTGTTTTTTTATTAAATTTGGATCCTGATCTTTTGGATATTAAACAAAAAGCTATTATTGAAAATGAGCTTGAAATGTTACCTAGTCAAAAATTGGATAATATTAAACTTGAGGATAATCTCTATAACATTTTGAGTTATATAAATGAGCAGAATAGGAAAAATTCTTTGGTTTCATTAAAAAAGATTACTAGGCGATTTAATATTGTTTATTTTACTGCTAATAAAAGATTAAAAGTTTTGGAATCTAAAGATTTGATTTTTACCAAAATGGATGGTAATTATAAAACTATTCATATTACTAAGAAGGGTGAATCTCTTTTGAATAAAAGGAATACTATCTAATCCTAAAAAACCATATTTTTATAATGCTTTTATAATGCTTTTATAATGCTTTTAAAATATACTTTTATATGAAAACATAGTTTTTGCATACAATAGAAATCTACTTTGGAGGGACATAAAAAGGGATGTATCTGCCAAAATCTAATTTAATATTTATCTTCAAAGCGGTTTGAATTAATTTTAAATTATTTGGAAGGCACATCCCTCTTTTTATGTCTATAGAATGTACTCTGAATTATATAATGATGGAGAGATTGTAGGATGGGAAAAAGCAATAAATCAAATAAAAAAAATACAAAAAAAAATGTAAGTGAAAATGTTAATGACTCTTATGTTCAAAAAGAACTAGATGAATACAAAGATTTTGCTAGGAAGATAAACAAGGTTATATCAAATATAGCCAAAGGAAACCTAAATGTCAATGTTGAAGGTGCTTATGATGGTGAGATGAAATCAATCCAGGACAACGTAAACTCAACTGTAACAGTTCTTCAAAATTTATTAAGCGAAGCAGATATGCTCAAAACTGCTGCTATCGAAGGAAAACTTGAAACTCGAGCAAATGCAAAACAGTTTAAAGGTGATTTTAAAGAATTTGTAAACGGCATAAATGGAACATTAGATGCAGTTATTGGACCATTAAATGTTGCGGCAGAATATGTTGATCGTATCTCTGCTGGAGACGTCCCAGAGGAGATAACAGATAACTATAATGGTGATTTTAATGAGATTAAAAATAATCTTAACAAATGTATCCGTGCTGTGAATGGATTAGTTGACGAGGCAGGAAAATTAACTGATGCTGCTGTTGCGGGTAAACTTGAAACCCGTGGTGATCCAAGTAAGTTTGGTGGTAAATGGGCTGGTATAGTAAGTGGTGTGAATGACTGTCTTGATGCTGTTATTGGTCCTTTGAATGTTACTGCTGAGTATGTTGATCGTATTAGTAAGGGTGATATACCTGAAAAGATCACAGATGATTATAATGGTGACTTCAATGAGATCAAGAATAATTTGAATGCATGTATTGATGTTATGAATGGTCTTCTTGATGAAACTGATAAACTCATTGATGCTACTATTGAGGGTAAACTAGAGACTCGTGGCGATGCTGAGAAGTTTGAAGGCGGCTGGGGTAAACTCGTCGGCGGCGTAAATGATCTTGTAGAAGCATTTGTCAAACCGATCAATGTCACCGCTGAGTATGTAGATAATATTTCTAAAGGTGTTATACCGGAAGAAATAACTGATACATATAATGGTGATTTCAATAAGATTAAGAATAACTTAAATAGCACAGTTAAAATGATGCGTGAACTCCTAGAAGAAACCGATAAGATCGCTACTGCAGCCGAAGAAGGAAAACTAGAAACCAGAGCCGATGCTTCCTTATTCCAAGGTGGCTGGAATCAACTTGTCAGCGGAGTTAACGGAACACTTGACAACGTTATCGGTCCATTGAATGTTACTGCCGAATACGTTGACCGGATTAGCGCAGGAGACATCCCTGAAGAAATCACTGATGAATACAAAGGAGACTTTAACGAAGTTAAAAATAATCTTAACAAATGTATCCGCGCTGTGAATGGATTAGTGGATGAAGCTAGTATGCTTACTGATGCAGCTGTTGAAGGAAAGCTTGAGACTCGTGGCGATTCTGACAAATTCGGTGGTAAATGGGCAGGAATCGTTACTGGAGTGAATGGATGTCTTGATGCTGTTATTGGTCCTTTGAATGTTACTGCCGAATACGTTGACCGGATTAGCGCAGGAGACATCCCTGAAGAAATCACTGATGAATACAAAGGAGACTTTAACGAAGTCAAAAATAATCTTAACAAATGTATCCGCGCTGTGAATGGATTAGTGGATGAAGCTAGTATGCTTACTGATGCTGCTGTTGAAGGAAAGCTTGAGACTCGTGGCGATTCTGACAAATTCGGTGGTAAATGGGCTGGTATAGTAAGTGGTGTGAATGACTGTCTTGATGCCGTAATTGGTCCATTGAATGTTACTGCTGAGTATGTTGATCGTATCAGTAAGGGTGATATACCTGAAAAGATCACAGATGATTATAATGGTGATTTCAATGAGATCAAGAATAATTTGAATGCATGTATTGATGTTATGAATGGTCTTCTTGATGAAACTGATAAACTCATTGATGCTACTAAAGAAGGAGCTCTTCAAACCCGTGGCGATGCTGATAAATTCGAAGGCGGCTGGGGTAAACTTGTCGGTGGTGTAAATGACCTTATTGAGGCATTTGTCAAACCTATTAATGTTACTGCTGATTATGTAGATAAGATTTCTAAAGGTGTCATTCCTGATGAGATCACTGATGAATACAAAGGTGATTTCAACAAAATTAAAGGCAATTTGAATAGCACTGTTAAAATGATGCGCGAGCTTCTTGAGGAAACAGATAAGATTGCTACTGCAGCTGTTGAAGGTAAACTTGAAACGAGAGCCAATGCAGATCTTTTCCAAGGAGGATGGAATCAACTAGTAGGCGGAGTTAACCAAACCCTTGATAGAGTAATAGAACCAGTAAACGAAGCAGCAGGTATTCTAGATTATTTAGCAAAAGGAGATCTAACACATAGAGTAACAGGTGACTATAAAGGCGATCATGCAAAAATTAAAAACAGTCTCAACCAAACAATAGACAGTCTAACAGAGAAAATATCAAACATAAATGATAATACAGGAATTCTATCATCTTCTGCAGAAGAAATGTCATCATCAGCAGAAGAAGTAAACGCATCTGTTGAACAAACCTCGTCAACAGTTCAACAAATGGCAGAAGGAGCAAACAGTGCAGCTGAACAATCCAATACAGTAATAGAAGAAACCAAAAAAGCAGGAAAGGCAGCAGAAGAAGGACAGAAAGCATCTGGTGAAGTAAGCTCAAAGATGAGTGTAATAAAAACCACAACCGAAGAAGGTGCACAAAAGATATCTGCACTTGGTGAAAAAAGCAAAGAAATAGGAAAAATCGTTGATACAATAAATCAAATCAGTGAACAAACCAATCTATTGGCTCTTAACGCAGCAATAGAAGCAGCTCGTGCTGGTGAAGCAGGACGAGGTTTCGCAGTTGTTGCAGATGAAGTCCGTAAACTAGCAGAAGAAAGCGGAGATGCGACACAACAAATAAATGACTTAATCGTAGGAATACAAGGAGAAATAGAAGACTCCGTAAAAAGCATGGATCAAAACACCAGACAAGTAGAAGAAGGAAGCCAAGGAGTTGAAGATGCTGTTAAAGCTTTCGAAGCATTACCTCCTATAGTACAAGCAGTAGATGCCGCGGCAAACGAAGTAGCATCAGCTGCACAACAAAACGCTTCAGGAAGCGAAGAAGCAAGCTCAGCTATGCAAGAAATATCTGCATCAATGCAACAAGTAGCAAGCGGAGCACAAGAATTAACAGATGTAGCAATGGAACTATCTAGCATAGTAAATGCTTTCAAAATAGATACATCTCAAACACAAGATAATACAACAAAAAAAGCATCAGCTAACAAAGCTGATGCTAAAACATCTAAAAAAAATGATACAAAGACAAAGGAGAAAAAATAATTTACCCGGAGGTTAGATAAATATGCCTGTTGGAACAGAAAATAAAAGGGGTACAAAAACAAGAAGTGTAGATGACCACCAGCTTGTAGTTTTCAAAATCGCAAATGAAGAATTCGGAGTAGATATAAACGAAGTAAAAGAAATCATAAGATGGACAGATGTAACCCGTATACCAAGCACCGAATCATACATAAAAGGAGTCATAAATCTCCGTGGAAATATAGTAGTTGTTAACGACCTAGCAATGAAACTAGGTTTACCATCAAAAGAAATAGATGACGAAACACGAATACTAGTAGTAGAGGTAGGAGAAAACAACACCGTAGGAATGGTTGTGGATAGTGCTACAGAAGTACTGAGATTAGATGGAGACAAAGTAAAAGCACCACCTGAAATGGTTACTCAGGGAATAGACCAACAATACATAGATGGTGTAGGAGTCCTAGATGAAAAAAGACTGCTAACACTACTAGATCTTGCAAAAGTAATGAAATCTCAAGATTACGAAAAAATATTAAAAGCACAAAAAATTGCGCAACAAAACATAAAGAAAAAAGAACAAAAATCAAAGACACATGAAAAAGAAGAACACAAAACTACGAAAAAAGAAGAAAAAACAGAAGAAAACAAAAAAAACGATGATACAGAAGAAAATAAAGAAAGCAAAGACATAAAAGACGGATTAAATAAAGAACACCCTAATAAAGATGCACCAAAAAAAGAGTTAAGCGATAAATCTGACTCAAAAACAAAAAACAAAAAATCCTCATCAGATGAATCTGCAAAAAAAGAAGAAACAAAAAACAACACCAAAAAATCTGACTCAAAAACAAAAAACAAAAAATCCTAAAATCATTTTTTTTATAATCAAAAAAACTGCTAAAAAAATAATTTATATACAAAAAACACTTTTTATCAACTTAAATTAAACAAAGAATCTCTGATAATCCTAGCAGCATTCTCCCTTATTGGCATACCATGACCTGGATAAATAATTTTAACATCCAAACGAGCAAGTTTCTTAAGATAAAAAACAGTCTTCTCATTATCATGATCTCTACTAGACATATTGATATTAGTATCACCTGTAAACAAAATTTTTTGTTTCGACTCCCATAAACAAATAGAATCAGATGTATGACCCGGTGTATGAATAACCTCTAAATACCTCTCACCAGCTTTAACAAGCATACCCTCCTTTAAAACACCATCAACATATTTTTCATCATGAAAAGCTAAAACTTTACAACCATACAACTCTTTAATCTTAGAAGCCATAAAAGTATGATCATAATGATTATGAGTCAAAATAATCTTTTCAACCTTTTTTTTACCAACACCAGAATTAAAATTTTTAATTTTTTCTAAAACAGACCTATCTCTTCCTGCATCTATCAAAACATTAACATCATCAATAGCATTCCAATCCCCTCTAATAAAATAAACATTAGAAGTATAAACATCAGAATCCTTTGTAAGATTGTAAACCTTCACAAATTTTTTCTCCTAAAAAGACTTATAATTTTTTCATCCAAGTTCTAAGTTCACCAGACCACTCATAACCCATTTTTTCCCAGAAACCTTTAGCATCAGCCATAACAGAAGTCGCATAAACTTTTCTCATACCTGTCTCCTTAGCTTTTTCTTCAATATAAGATAAAAGTTTTTTTCCAAGTTTATTACCCCTGTAATCATTATCAATTTTCACCCATCCAATCGCCACAGATTTACCTGGTAATTTACCATGACTCAAAGTTTTTTTCTCATTAATACAAAAATCAACATTAGCAGTACCAATAACCTTCCAATCATCCATCTTATCATGAATACAAAATAAAATATTAGAGTCCAAATTACTACCATCATCCAAATCCTTATTTTGAGATATTCCTCTTAATCTATTAAGATAAATATCTTTATAAGATGACGATTCCAAATCAATTTTATCACCAATTTTCATAACATCCACCAGATCAGCAATCAAAGAAATACTAACCAAATATAATAATCACTTTTTACGATAGATTTGACCTTTTTCAGTAACCCTTTCAAATAAAGAAGATAATTCACCAGGCAAATTCTGTGTTCTCTCCATAGCTAAATAACCCTCTGAAGAAAGAGCCCTATAAAACATATTAATCACTTTAACCCTCTGAGTTTTATTAAAATGCATAAGAACATTTTTACAAAGTATCACATCAAAACCTCTTCTAATCTCATTTAAAGACAATAAATCATGCTGTTTAAATTCAACACAATTTTTAATCTCAGAAATTAGTTCATATTTCAAACCATTATCCAAAGGCCTAAAATAATTAGCCAATATCTCAGACTCAACTCTATTAACCATTTCTTTAGGATAAATACCTTTTTTAATTGTTTCACCAAAATTACCAGTAGTATTATCTATATCTGTAGCAAAAATTTTTAAACGCCTAAATGCAAAATGACCAAGATTTTCTTTTAATTTAATAGCAAAAGTATAAGGCTCTTGCCCTTCAGAACAACCTGCACTCCATATGTTAATGTACCTTTTAGATCTTATTTTTGGGAGAACAATCTCGATTATTAAATCCATCACAGCGACATCTCTAAAGAAATACGAAAAACCCAATGCATCACCATCCACCTAATTTATAAAAGAATAATAGTTTAAATGAATTAAAACATTTCCCCTATTTTCTTCTAAAAAAACCACTTGAAAAATATGAAACCATTTATAAACTGTTAAATATTTACTATTTAAGTATCTGAGGAGGGTAATAAATTATATGACGGGTTCAGAGGATATTGACGAAATTTTTTCTCACATAAATAAAATAAAATCAGAATACAAAAAAATGTATCAAAAAGATGAAGATACAGACTTATTTGAAGAACCCAAAAACATGTCTGATTTTGATGAAGAAACAGTTATGTTATTAGATGAAAAACCAATAACTGAAAACTTAGAAAAACAACATCAAAAAACCAATGATTATGAAAAAAAATTATCTTTTTATGAAGCTGAGTTAAATGAAAAAAATCAACAGATCCATGAAATAACTAAAGAACTGCAAGATAAGAACTCTTTGATTGAAGAACATGTTTTTGAAATTGAAAGACTTAGAACCCATTTATTTGATAAAAACAATGAATCAGTTTTTTCTGAAAAAAAATTAACAGATTTAGAAAAAAAGATCAACCAAAAAGATGAAGATTTGTCTTTATTGAAAAATCAACTGCAGGAAAAAACAGACAAATTAGATTTTTTAAAACAAGAACTTGAAAGAGTAAATGATGATTTTTCAAGAAAAGAAGAAAAATTTGAGCGTATTAGAAAAAGAAATGAACGGGATAGAAAGAGAATCCAACATAAAAATAAAAAGATTAGAGAACTAAAACAAGAACTTGAGAAAATCAAAAATACATCTAAT
>CAYLLH010000041.1:0-2886 GCA_964384785.1 uncultured Thermoplasmatales archaeon
TGAATTCTTAAAAGTGATATTACTTATCGTTATGTTATCTACTTCTCTATTTATGGTTGCATTAATCAAGGTAGAAAAACTATTACCAATCGTAACATCTGGACAAGTTGTGTTTACCCATAAACCATTCTGGTCACTTCCAACCGGGTTGCCATTAGCTTTTGCATTTTCTACAAAAGTGTCAGGTGAAAACACTAAAAACGACGAACCTATCAACAGCATCAAAACATATATACTCAAAATTTTTTTCAAAAAATATCTACCTCTAATCTTTATTTTATTAATTTGTAACATCCTCTCCACCTTCAAAGTAATTTTTTTTATACATCCAATTTAAAACTATTAGAGAGAAAAAAATCTTTTTTTTACACAAAAAACATGTAAATTTAGATTTCTCCACCCGTATATTGCTCTTATGAAACAAGAGCAAGTAATATATATCTTTCTATATACAAAAAAATCTTTTTAGATATATTTTAGAGTTTTTATTTAAACCAGTATATGCAGATGCATATGCAGAAAAAAACAGAGATATATGGTTTTATTTTCCAGAATAAACCAAATGAGTCGTAGAACCCTGAGGAACCACCAAAACTTTAGAATCAGGCCCTAAAGTATTATAAGCCACATCCAAAGCTTCTTGAACCGTACTATAACATTTTAGCTCAAAAGTATCCTCAGCACAACTTTTATCCATACCTGTTACAAAAAAAACTTTGAAATCCTCAATTGTTTTCCGATGATAAAATGCTTTATGGCCACCAAGAACAAAATCTTCTTTGAGTCTTTTTTCAATCTCAGAACTTGTTTTATATTTTTTAAGCCAATCAAAATACAAATCACTACCATATCCTTCTGGACATTCAGCAACCAGTATTATAACTCCATTTTTTTTGGTAATCTGCGCAGCGGTATGCATCGCTTTGAGTGCCTGATAAAGATTGATATCATGAGGATGACCATTTGCTGCAATAAGAGTAATATCTGGTTGTTCATCTATTTCAACCATGTACATTTCATCCACGAGTTTAACAGCAGAATTCATAACATTATTAGCTCTTCCTGACCAAGCACCAACTATCTGATGACTGGAATTCATCACAACATTTAAACAGAAATCACAACCAGCCATATGTAATGCTTCAGTCATCTCTTCATTAACCGGGTTACCATGCAAAACACCTGTGTTAGACTTAGAATCAAACAATTGACTATGATTTTTTTGAATACATTCCTTAGCAGAAATACCAGGCAAGACACTTTTACGAGTACCACCATATCCAGCAAAATAATGATATTCCACATCACCCAACAAAATTTTTACATCAGCTTCAACATACTCACGTAAAACCCTGATATCATTACCCTGTTTAGAAACACCCACCGAAACATAGTCACCATTTTCTACATCACTAGAAATAACCATATAATTACGAGCGACTTTATCACCCACAATCTCTTTGATCTTTTCATAATCCGGTGGTGTATGCGTTCCACATGCTACAATAATTTTTATATCAGAAAAAGGAACACCAGCTTTTTTAAGATCCTCTAAAACCGGCAACAGTAGTTTCTCATTTGGACAAGGACGAGTATAATCATCAACTACAATAGCAACCTTATCCCCTGATGCTGCTATCTCATATAGTTTATCAGTACCCATCGGATTTTCTAATGCATTCCTTATAATAATTTCTGGTTTATCATAAGGCGGCATCTCCTTAGGCATAACCTTTTTTAAAAGATTCTCATCAGAAATATTAACACTTAGTTTTTGTTTCCCATATGGAAGTTTTATTTCCATCTTTTTTCAACAAACCCTAAAAAAAATTTATAAAAAAAAATTTTTTTTTATTTTTTCGCATAGAATTTACTCCATCGAACACGACGGGGTACACGTTTCAAATTAACCATGTTTTTCTGACATTTCATACCGCAGAAATAAAGAACAGTTCCATCTTTTTTACCATAGATTTTACCTGTTCCAGGTTCTATTTCATCTCCGCAGAATGTACAAGTACGTCTTTCAACCATAAAATATCATATCCTAAAAATATTCTCAACAATGATCTATCTTCTAAATCCTTTGGCTTCTCTTTGTGTTTCACTAAGCATCAATGTATCACCAAGCTGTACGGGACCCATCACATTACGAGCAATAATTTTTCCTTTATCCCTGCCATCAAGTACTCTAACTTTTACCTGCGATGCTTCACCAGCCATTCCTGATCTTCGAAGTATTTCTACAACTTCACAAGGTGTTCCTTCTACCATTTTCTTAACCCTGCTTTTTTACTTCATTTATTTTTTTAACAATATTATCTATACCGGATCTATCTTTTCCAGGATTCACAATTGCAATAGCAGTGGTTCCAACTTTTAGCCCTGCTGATGAACCTAGTTCTTCTTTACTTGGAACATAGGTATAGGGTATATTTTTTTCTTCACAAAGAACAGGCATATGAGCCAATACTTCCTCTGGTGAAACGTCTTCTGCCATAACAACTAGTTTAGCTTGTCCACGTTCTACTTGTTTTGTTGTTTCATTTGCGCCTTTACTTACTTTTCCATTATCTCGAGCTTTCTCTACAAGATCATAGGCTAAATCTTGTAACTCTTTTGGTGTCTGAAATCTTACATACATAGCCATAACTTTTTTAGCCTCCTTACGAATTTTTCCGTTATTTTCGGAAAGCCTTCATCGATAAACCAAATACACACATATTGGTTTAAAACGTAAAGCTTGCAATAACGCT
Organism: uncultured Thermoplasmatales archaeon; assembly: GCA_964384785.1. Classification (GTDB taxonomy): domain Archaea; phylum Thermoplasmatota; class E2; order DHVEG-1; family DHVEG-1; genus JAZKSG01. The sequence continues at coordinate 2,757 of CAYLLH010000041.1, forward strand.
CCTATATAAAAAACTTTTTCAGAAAAAAACCATATTTAGCCTGTTGAAAAATTATAGTTTTAATCTACTTTTAAGATTTGATTTTTTAAAATGGAAAGTAGTTTTTTCTAAGTTTATATGAAATAACAGC
>CAYLLH010000042.1:0-2938 GCA_964384785.1 uncultured Thermoplasmatales archaeon
TGTTCTGCTGCTTTTTTTATCTCCATTGCTATTCTTTCACCGTAGCTTATTGAGTCGCTATATAGATATCCGCTATGAGGGGTGAAGCGTGTCAATGGACTTCCAGGTATACGCATTGATACATCGAATACTACCATTTCTTCGCGTCCTTTGTCCGCTGCGATGCTTCCTTGTAAGGCAAATGGGCCGATGATCCCGGGTGGTACTTCTTTTTGTGTGGTTTTTACAAATTTTTCTCCAAGCTTAAAGATTTTTTCTATGATCGATTCTTTGGTTGTTGCTGCGATGTGTCCTGTTTCTATCATTTTTGGTTTCATATATTTTAGTACTTCTAGTTGTTCATTTGCTGGAAGTCTTAGTAGTCCATCAAGGTTGGTTTGTCTGCGTGTGTCTGTTCCCATGATTTCTAGTTCATCATCTATTTTTGAGTAGAAATAATTGAAATTTACTTGTGCTCCCACTATGTATTCTTCAATTACGGCTTTTTCTAATGCTTCTTTTGTAATTAGTTTTTTTTCGAGTAGTTCTTCTGATTTCTTTTTGTAGTCTTCAAAGTTACTTGCGAAAAAGAATGCTCGTTCATATCCTCGTATTGCTTCGTTTACTTTTACTATTGCAAGACAGTTGACATCCTCTGGTTTTTGTATTATTCTTGGAAAACGAATACCAGCTTTTTTTAATAGATAATATTGGTTTTTGGGTACATCACGTTCTTCAAGTTTTACCATTTCTCGTGTTCCATATATTGGTACTTTGAATTTGTTTTCTATATCTTTGAAATCAAAATATACCCAGAAATAACGGTTGTGAATAAAAATTGTGTTTTTTTCACGTAATTTTTTCTGTACTTCAGGTTTTACTACATCTGAAAATTTATCCAAAACAATTGTTTCATCGATGCATCCTCGTCCATCAGAACGTGTTTTGTAATATTTAGTATAAGTTTTTTCGCGTCCTTTTTGGCATACTGCAAGTGTTTTAAATCCATGTTTTTTAGCTCCTCGGCATACATCAAGACCACTATGACCTCCTAGTACACCTATTGTTATGTTGTCTTTATCATATTTGTGAATAATATCTTGTATTTCTTTTCTTTTTATCATAAAAACTTTTTATTCCTCCCCAAAATAGTTTTTTGAGCTATAGATTTCAATGGTTTAAAGTTTTTTTATTAAAACTTTTTTTTATCCAACAAAGTTTGGCCTTTTTGATAGATATTTTGAAAGCGGTAAAGGTTCTTGAGGATAACCTTTGGTTTTATCATAGATTATATCAAATATTTCCTTGATTGAATAAGATTTGTTGCTATCTCCAAGGTCTTGTTTTCTTAATCTTGGTTTGAATTTTTCACTATTTTTTTCTTTATCTCCAACAACAATTATTATAGGAATCCATTCTTTTTCTGCATCACGAATCTTTCGACCTACGCTTTCTTCACGATCATCAATATCTGCTCGAATGATATGATACTCTGAAAAACTGTTAAACTCTTTGATATATTCTTCAATTTCAGGTATGAATTCATCGCCTACTGGTATAAAACGTATTTGTGTTGGAGAAAGCCACATGGGAAGCATAGCTTTTTGTCCTTTGTTCATACGTCTTGCTTCTTTTTCAAGAAGTGCATAAATCACTCTTTCTATAGCACCGGATGGGCTACAATGCAAGATTAATGGATGTTTTTGTTCTCCATCAGCATCAGTAAACTGAATATCATATCTTTCTCCGTTTTCAATATCGATTTGATCAGTAGATAGAGCGGATGCTTTATCGCTCATGTCAACAAAATTAAACTCAAACTTGAGGATAAAATAAAAAATCCGTTCATCCCATAGTTCTACAAGTATAGGTTTATCAAGTTTTTTAACTAGATTTACAATAAATTCTTTATTTTCCTCATAAAATTCTTTTGTGGTACGCAAAGCCATTTCTATATCTGTTTTACTAAGCCCTATGTTTTCTAAAACGCTGAGACTAAGATCAAAACGAACATTGAATTCATTCATAGCCATTTCAATATCTGAAACCATTGCATGTACATCAGGCATAGTGAAAGCCCGAAGCCTTCTTAGACCAGTAAGCTCCCCTGATTGTTCTCTTCTAAAAGAATACTTGGTCATCTCATAAAGTTTCAAAGGTAGATCCTTGTAGCTTATTGTTGCATCATGAGCCATTAGGAATTGTCCGAAACATGCTGCAAATCGAAGGAAAAATTTTCGTTTGTCACTATCGATTTGATACTGCCTTGCTGGAAAACGTTGTAGATACTTAGAAAGAGTTGGATGATCCATATCATACATAATAGGTGTTTCAACCTCAAGCCCGCCATAATCAACGATTCTACGTGTTACATATTGTTCTAAGAGTTTTTTTATAAAACGACCTTTCGGGTAATAACGCATGTTACCCGCATCAGATGCTGGTTCGTAATCAGCAATTTCTAGTTTTTTCATAAGTTTAACATGAGCAGGTTCACCCTTTACAGCACGCGATTTTTCTTTCTCATAAAAAGAAAAAATCTTAAGGTTTTTATGAGCTTTGAAATCAAATTCATCAATATTATGAAGAATTCCATCAGTAGTAAGTATATGCCAATAAGAAGAAAGTTTACGTTCTTTTTTTAGCGATTCTGTTTCATCCTCCTGTTTTTTTTCACCAGGAACAATAGTTTTTGAAAGCTCAGAAAGTGGATGTCCTTTACAACTTAGTTTAAAAGCTTTGTACCAGCCAAAAGGGCTTCTTTTAACGTTAAAGTTTTTCTGTTTTAGTTCATATTCAAGCTGAGAAAGAATTTGTTGAGCTTTTTTTGGACTAGCAAGATCAGAGGATAGATGTGCATATGGGTAAAGCATAATATTGTTAACTTTTAGTTGTTCAGCTGTTTTAACAATCTCAGAAACTGTTTGCTTTATTGAGTCTTCTTCTGATTTTTCATCAA
>CAYLLH010000043.1:0-19096 GCA_964384785.1 uncultured Thermoplasmatales archaeon
TCCTTTACAATCCATTTTACTTTCTTCTTGTTGAGCTTCTTCATATAAAGTAATTCATTTACTTTATTTTCCAGAAGAAAGTAATTTCGGGATAACACAGTTTTTCAGAAACTTCTAGTTCTTACAACCTCTGTAGATGGTAACAGAAAATGAATAGTACTACCTGTATCAGGACCATGACTATCTATCCATATTCTACCATCATGTTTTTCAATAATTCTTTTACAAATAGGAAGACCTAAACCAGTGGAATCTAATTTATGACGTGATTCATCAACTTTATAAAATTCATCAAAAACATGATCTGCTTGTTCGCGGGTTAGACCGACACCTGTATCAGTTACAGAAATCTGAATAAAAGACTCATCCTTATGTTTAACAATCTTAGAATCAAAATATAACTCACCGCCTTCTTGCATAGCATAAACAGCATTAGATGTCACTTGATCAAAAAGCTCCATAATTTTAGATTTCTCAGTTTTAACAAAAACATCTTTTCCTATGTTATTTTTAGGTTCTATCTTAAAACTTTTAAAAACAACATCATACTTTTCAATTAATTCTTGAACAATATTATGAAGATTTTCTTTTTTAAGTAAAAGATCAGTAGTTGAAAGCTCAGCAAGTTTACGAGTATTATCAACAACACGTTTAATATATTGAGCATTTCTAACACAGGTATCAACAAGTTTCTGAGTGTTTTCATCATCAATTTCTTCTAGTATAACAGGTAAAAGAGTGATTAAAGGTGTAAGAGGTGTACCAAGATCATGACTGAGATTATCAATAAAACGATTTTTATGAATTAAAAGACGTCTTATTTCAACTGTTCTTTCAAGAACTCTATCCTCCAGTTCTTTGTTTAAATCATTGAATTTTTTTTCAGTTTCAACAAGCTTTTTTTCAAGTTCTTGAATTTTTTTATCCTTATCCATTTCTTGTTCGTTTGATTCATCGTAAATTTCTTCAGTCATTATCTGTTTTCCTACCTCATTAACAAATTTTTTTTAATTCATACTCTAAATGTTTTTTCATTATTAAAAGTTTTACAACTTTTTTAGATATCACTAATTAAACTATTTATTTAAAATAACTTTTTGAAATAATTAACTTTTTATATTGAGCAAAATATATATGTTATCTGTTATGGCTGATCGAGAACACTTTAAATCATTTATACCTGCTGAACGAACAATACCTGAGTTAACCTTAAAAGCAGTACTTGTAGGTGTTTTTTTAGCAATAGTACTAGGTGCAGCAAATGCATACCTTGGGTTATACGCTGGAATGACTGTTTCAGCTGTTATACCTGGAGCTGTAATGGCAATATTATTGCTAAGACCCTTCAAAGGAACAATACTTGAAGTAAATCTTGCGAATATGGGCGCCTCAGCAGGTGAGTGCGTTGCAGCAGGAGTAATATTTACAGTCCCAGCATTAGTAATATTACAAATCCATCTAGGGGTTGATACAGGATGGACCACAATTCATTTAATTGAAACAACCCTCGTTGCATTATTTGGAGGAATCATCGGTGTTTTATGGATGGTTCCTCTAAGAAGAGCACTCGTAATAAAAACAGACCTACCATTCCCGGAGGGAATAGCTGCAGCAGCTGTTTTAACAGAAATAGTAGGCGGGGAAGAAACACTAGAAAAATCCAAAAAGAAAAAAGAGGGAATAAGCGGCGGATGGCTTCTAATGGGAGCTGTAATGGCAGGATTATATAAATTCGGTCAGTTAGCATTAAACATATTCAGAGATCCTATTGAACATGTAATTCATACTGGAAAATATCTTATTTCTGGAGAATACCGCGAAGCATATAACTATGGAGGAATAACAGCCTCACCAGCATTATTAGGTGTCGGATGGATAATAGGACCAAAAATAGCATCATATATCCTTGTGGGTGGAATACTTGGTTGGGTTATAATCCTTCCATTGATCGCACTTTCAACGGGTCTACCAACTCCTGCAGGTTCAGAACAAATAGCTTTAGCAAGAGATTATGGTTTCGGAAACCTAGAACAAGGAAAACTTATCTGGGGAATCTATCAAATATGGGCTAATCAAGTTAGATACATAGGCGTTGGAGCCATGTTAGTCGGAGGACTTTGGGCTATATGGCAGATAAAAAACAATCTTACAGATAGTATAAAAGAAGCGATAATAGGAATCAGAGGTGGAGAAGTTAAAACCAAAAAAAGAACAGATCGAGATGTACACTATAAAATAGTATTCGTAGCGCTTGTTTTAATGATTATACCTGTGTTTTTATTATATGTTTGGCTTTCTGAAATGTTTGCAGTATCATTAGTTATGGCTGTTTTAACAATACTTTTTGCTTTTGTAGCAAGTGCCCTTGCTGGGTATCTAACAGGAACCGTGGGATCTTCAAACATGCCAATATCAGGTGTAACAGTAGCTGTACTTCTTGTTGTATCTTTGATAATGATGTTCGGATTTGGTATAAGCGGTGCTGCAGGAATGGTAATAGTAATTTTTATTTCAGCAGTAATCTGCATCGGTGGATCAATATCTGGAGATCTACTCCAGGCTATGGCAAGTGGACATATGATAGGTGCAACACCACGAAACCTGCAAATATCGATGACACTAGGAGTAATAGGAATATCAATTTTTGTAGGATTAATAATAGCAGTACTACATGAAGCATACACTCTTGGTAGTAGAGCATTACCCGCACCACAATCATTTCTTATGGCAGGAATCGTAAAAGGAGTCATGGGTGGAGAAATGCTATGGCCTTATGTTATAGCGGGAATGTTTCTAGCAGTAGTACTAATACTGATAGATCTTCCAGTTTTACCGGTAGCTATTGGAATATATTTACCATTTACATTATCACCACCAATTTTTATCGGTGGTATAGTAAGATACATTACAGATAGACGTTTAAAAAAGAAATATGGTTCGGCAGAAGAAAAAGAAGTGAGTGATTGGGAGCTAGCTGTTAAAAAAACAGATATAACTCCAAAAGAAAAAACAATACGAACAGGTCTTTTATTTTCAGCAGGACTTGTAGCTGGAGAAGCATTAACAGGTGTGCTAATAGCAACAATAGTGGTACTTGGATTAGAAAATCTTGCCTTGTTTGAGTATGCTCCATGGTGGCCAGGATTATTAATCTGGGTTTTTATGGCTGTACTCTTAGCATATATACCAATCAGAGAAACACTTAAAAAATAAAACCACAATTTTTTTTGTTTAAAATAATGTTTTTTCCAAAATATCTATATATTTAGAATTTGATAGAATAATTACTCAGAAAATGAAAGAGACAACTAAAACTGAAGAGGATGAGATGGATAAAGGTTTTAACTCAGCAGATATTCCATCTCATGAACAAGTTAATCAGTTAATTGAAGAAATAAAAAATTTTGAAGAAAAATATCCGTTATTTGATGTTAAACCAGTAAAAAAAGAAAAAAAACAGCTAAATAGATTAGAAGAACCTTCTGAAGTACCGGTAATTAAACCAGAAGATAATGTTTCAAACAAGTTTAAAAATATTTTTAAGAAAGTTAAGAAAAATAAATCTTATAAAACGATTGATATTCAGAAAAAAAAGGATAATAAAAAATTATTGCCAAATTTTTCTTTGAAACAAAAAAAAGGTACTATACAGAAAAAAATTAGTGTTAAAAAAAAGGTTAAGTCTAAACCTGTAAATCCTAATATTTTCAGAATAGGTTTTGATGATAAAGGTAATCTTGTTAATCTTGATTTAAAAAAGAAAGATGAGATTAAAAAGAAACCTTCAAAACTTAATTTTTTGAATAAAATATTTAAAAAAGAGAACTCTTCTGAAGAAAATTCTTCTAATGCGGGTAAGTTTGGTAAGATAAAAAGTGTTTTTGGAAAAGTTGGAAAATTAAAAAACGCTATTCCTTTTAAGAGGAATAAATAAACACCTAAAAAATGGTTTATATTTTTAGTGATTTAATTTTTTGTTTATGCTAATTCTGCTAGTTGTTTTATTCTATTGGTTACAATGAATACTTCCATAGTAGATTTTATTTGTTGAAGTTCTTGTCGGGTTCTTATTTCGCTAACAACTCTCATTTTTTTTCACCAAATCCTACGTTATACTTTAACATTTATAGTATATAAACATATTGTGAGAAAATATATTTATTGGTTAAGTAGTAATATCGAAAAAAAACTAAATTGTAATTATATATAAAATGATAAAATACCTAAAAAAACAAAAAAAGGAACAATGGAAATTAAAAAAATTTTAAAAAAAAATTAGATGGTGGTGCCAATCACTAAAAGAGGCGTGCGTTAATACTAATATAATAATTAACCAATGAATATTATGCCATCTCAGCAAGTTGCTTGATTCTAGTAGTTACAATGAATACTTCCATAGTAGATTTTAGTTCATTGAAATCTTGCTTATTGTTGACTTCACTAATAATTTTCATATTTTTCAACACCACCTTACAAGTTATACTTTGTAAATCATAATATTTAAACATACCGTGTAAATACGTTAAAGCTGATAAAATAACAAAAAAAACCAACAATAAACCATTACCATTAAATAAATAATATAATATGACTCCCTAAAAAGGGTCGAATACAAAAAATGAACCTAAAACAGTACAATTACATAGAAATAGAAAAAAAATGGCAACAAAAATGGATAGACCAAAAAATATACCAATCCAAAAAAAACAAAGAAAACAAATTCTTCATACACTTTGCATACCCTGGAGTATCAGGATACCTACACGTAGGCCACATGAGAGGATTCACATATTGCGATATAATAGCCCGACATAAAAGAATGGACAATTACAACGTCCTCTATCCCGCCGGATTCCACGCTTCAGGAATACCATCCATCGGTTTTGCAAAAAAAGTAGAAAGAAACGACCCCTTAACAATAAAATTATTAAGAGAATACGGAGCAACACCAGCTCAAATACAAAAACTAACAGATCCAATAGAAGTAGTAAAATATTTTTCAAATGTATATGTAGAAGACTACTGGAAAAAATTCGGATTTTTAATCGACTACGATCGAATAATGAGCACAATATCTCCAGGATATCAAAAATTCATACAATGGCAATTTCATAAACTAAAACAAAAAAACCTACTAACCCAAAAACCACACTATGCCCCATTCTGCCCAAACTGCGGACCTGTAGCCGTAGATAAATCAGAGACAGATATCTCAAAAGGCGGAGGAGCAGAAATACAAGAATTCACAGTAATAAAATTCAAACTAGAAGACGGAACCATACTACCAGCTGCAACACTAAGACCAGAAACCATCTTCGGTGTAACAAACATGTGGGTAAACCCAAATACAGAATACATAAAAATAAAAATCAACAACGAAACATGGTTATGCTCAAAACAAGCATATCAAAAACTAAAAAACCAAGTAGACAACATAAAAAAACTAAACGAAACCATACTCGGTGAAAAACTCATCGGAAAACAATGCATAATCCCAATGATCAACAGAAAAATATCAATACTCTCAGGATCCTTTGCAAACCCTGATGTAGCAACAGGAATAGTAATGTCAGTACCAGCTCATGCACCATATGATTATATCGCACTAGAAGAACTAAAAACCGAAATTAAACCAATAACAATAATCGATGTAAAAGACCTTGGAGAAAACCCTGCAAAAAAAGTAGTAAAAGAACTAAATATTAAAAGCCAAAATGAAACAGAAAAACTAGAACAAGCAACAGAAAAAGTATACAAAAAAGAATTCCACACCGGTGTTCTAAACGAAAAATGCGGAAAATATGCTGGAATAAAAATATCAGATATGAAAGATCAAGTAAAAGATGAACTACAACAACAAAACCAAGCAATACCTATGAGAGAATTCTCAGAAGAAGTAATCTGTCGATGTAACGAAAAAGTAATGATAAAAAAAATACCAGATCAATGGTTCATTAAATACAGCGACAAAAAACTAACCGAAGACTCAAAAAAACATGTAAAACAAATGAATATTTACCCAGCTGAATACAAAAAACAACTACCTAAAGTTCTAGACTGGTTCGACGACCGCGCCTGTATAAGAAAAGGATCATGGCTGGGAACAGAATTCCCATTCAAAAAAGAATGGATAGTAGAACCAATCTCAGACTCAACATTATACCCTGCATATTACATAATATCAAAATATGTAAACAACCAAAATATAACACCAGAAGAAATGACAGAAGAATTCTTTGATTACGTGTTCTTAGGGGGAGGAATACCCAAAAATGAAAAATGGGATGAAATCAAAGAAGACTTTGATTACTGGTACCCCGTAAATATAAACCTTGGAGGAAAAGAACACAAAACCGTTCACTTCCCAGTTTTTATCATGAACCATGTAGCCATTATGCCAGAAAACAAAAGACCACATGGAATATTTGTACACTGGTGGGTTACACAAAAAGGAAAAGAAAAAATAAGTAAATCCAAAGGCGGCGCAGAACATATCGCAGATGCAGCAAAAAAATATGGAGTAGACGCAATGCGTTTATATTATTCACACGTAGGTTCACCATTTGTAGATGTAGAATGGGATTCAGAAACAGTAACTAAATACAAAAACAAAATCGGAAACATCTACCACACAATAAACAAAATATCAAATATAGAACAAAAAACAGATGAAAAACTAGACCACTGGCTAAAAAACATACTAAAACTCAGAATAAAAAACATAGAAAACTCACTAAACAACTATGATCTAAGAGATGCCTCCAACGAAATATTTTTCGAAATATTAAAAGACATACAATGGTACCTAAAAAGAGGCGGAGGAAACCAAAAAATACTCAAAGAATACAAAAAACAATGGATCAAAATAATGACACCATTCACACCACATATCGCAGAAGAACTCTGGAACCAAGAACAACAAGGATTTGTATCAGAAGAAAACTATCCAAAAACAAAAAAAGAAGAAATACAATGGGAACACATCCAAGGAGAAGAACTACTATCTGAAGTAATAGATGACATAAAAGAAATACTGCATGTAACAAAAATAAAACCAAAAAAAATCTGTATATATACCTCTCCAGAATGGAAATGGACTATACTAACAGAAGCAATAAAACTAGAAAAAGAAAACCAGCTTAACATGGGAAATCTTATGAAAACAGTAATGAGTAAACCAGAAATCAAATCCAAAGCCAATCAAGCATCAAAATACTCAGGAAAACTAATGAAAGAAGTAAGAACTTTTACTGACAAAGATAAACAAAAATTCCAAAACCCAATAGATGAAAAAAGCTATATAAAAAACGCAGAAAAATACCTGAAAGAACTATTCCACGCTGAAATACAAATATACAACGCTGAAGAAAAAGAAAAATATGATCCAGAGAACAAATCAAACTTTGCTGTACCATTAAAACCAGGTATCTACATAGAATAAAAAAAACATATTTTTTTTTATATATCTATAAACATGTAAGGTGAATTGTATTTGTCTTTAACTTCAGAGGGAACATCACCAATTTTGAAAAGTGATTCACCCTTTTTAGAATCATACGCTGTTTCACAATAATAATATTTCTTGTTATTAGAAACAACAAATTTACCATCAACATCTTCAGAAATACTAATGCCTGCTGCTAAATGACCAATCTGTTTGGATTCGTCCTCATCTAAAATATAAAGCAACAAAGCTGTATCAAAACCTAAAACCTTAGTAATAGATGCAAAAAGAACAGCACTATCCTCACAATCTCCTTTACCATCTACAAGAGTCTCAACAGGATAACGCCAGTATTCCTCCTCATTTTTAGTAGAACTATCAGATTTATAACTTATAATTTCCTGAACAAAACGAAGAATAAAATTTATTTTTTTAACTTCATCAAACCCCTCGATTAACTGATCCAGTTTCTTTGAAAGATCAACAATTACATCTTCATCATAAGTAACAAAACCTGCCATATCCTTTTTCAGAGAAGGACGACGTTCATCCGTCTGAAAATTTTTATATTCATTATATGTTTCATCAGGAATATTTAAAATTATACCATAATCCTGGTTTTCAAAACTCCATTCAAAACTATACTCTCTACCAAAATTAACTTCACCAGGAATCAAAACCTCATACCAAAAACTAGCATCTGAACCCCTAGATACACCCTTAGGATTAACATTAAGACTATTTTTTGTTAAATCATATTGAATCTTAAAAGCATCACCAGATTCAGATGTAACATCTATTTCATCATCAGATAAAAAACTATCATGATCAAAAAATTCAAAACTTAAAACAAATATTTCCTGATCCGTATCATCAGGAATATCAAAAGTATATTCAAAATCAATATTTTTTTTATGATTCAACCAACAAACCCAGAAATCTCCTCCGTTGTCATAAGTAACTTTCTCTTGATTATCCCTCTGAAAGTCAAAATAAATCTGTGACCATTTTAGGATATCAACACGTTTATTTAATTCAAAATCAGTTATTTTAACAGTTATCGAAAGATCTACATTAGGATTTATATCCTTGTTATCACCAATCCCATCTTTATCTGAGTCTTTCCATTCCGATGGATCATCGGGAAATTCATCTATAAAAAGATTAGAATTACTGTCCAGACTATTTTTTCCTTTATTCCAAGAGTCGGGATAACCATCTCCATCACTGTCTTTACTAGCTGAGGGATCATCAGGAAAAGCATCCAGAGAATCCTCTACTCCATCTTTATCTCGATCATTTATTTCCTTTTTTTTATCAGATTTATTTGAAAAAATTGATTCATCAGAATCACTGATACAACCTGTAAATAAAGCAAAACAAATAATAAAAATAACAGAAAGCACCAGTAATTTTTTCATCTATATAAATAGCATCTAATATTATATATAATATTTTTGCTTAAATTTTAATATTTTATAAAAAACTATTTTTTCAATTAAATTATTAAAACCTTCTATTATTTATACAGAAAACAAGGATTAGTTTAAAAAAATGGTTGATAATCAAAAAACATGGGATACAATAGCTAAAAGTTTTGATAAAACCCGTCAAAAAACCTGGAAAGAATGCATAAACTATATAGACCAACTCATGCCGGAAGGATTAAATGTTGATCTAGCCTGCGGCAACGGAAGACATCTTCTACCACTGGCCAATAAAAGCAAAAAAACTATAGGTATAGATATTTCAAAAAAAATGTTAAAAATAATACAAAAAAAAATTATTAAACAAAAAATCAACAACATATCATTAATACAAGCTAACGCTGAAAAAATCCCAATAAAAAAACAAACAATTGATCACCTAATCTTCATCGCAGCGTTACATAACATAAAACATAAAAAAAAACGTATACAAACCTTAAATGAAGTTAAACGAATCCTTAAAACAGATGGAAATGCCTTAATATCAGTTTGGTCAAGAGAACAAGATCGATTCAGAAACCATTCTTTTGAAAAAGAACTAGAAAACAAAGAAAACACGGAATATGGAGATATAACCATTTATTGGAAGCAGGATAAACTTAACATACCACGGTTTTATCATCTGTACAGTAAAAACGAATTCAAAGAAGAATTAGCACATAGTAATCTAGAAATAATTAGTTTTAAAGAATCAAAAATAGTTTCAAAAAACTACCCTGATAACTTTTTTGCATTAGTTAGATAACTTACAGATATAAGTACTATTGTTGAAATTAAAACCGCTGGTATCGCAGAAAGGAAACCAAAACTAGAAATAAAATCATATTGAAACATGAAAACACATATCTCACCAATAATTATACTAGCTAAAGCACCATATTTATTTGTTTTATCCCAATAAAGTACAAATAAAACAGTGGGAAACAAAACAGCTAGACCTGAAAAAGTAGTACTTACTAGACTACCCATTATACCTACATTTGGATCATAACCTGCTAAAACATAAATAATTGCAAAAAATGATAAAAATACTACAAGTATTTTTGCAAAATTTATCTCAGATATCCTTTTTTTCAAAAACGGTAGATCACGAGAAAGCATAGTAGACAAAGAAAGAAGCTGGGAATCAGCAGTAGACATTAAAGCCGCTAGAGCACCAATCATAACAAAAGCATAAACAAAAGAAGGAGTATATTTCTGAACCATCAAAGGAAGAACCATATCCTCAGAACCCGAAGCTACTTCTAACCCGGTTCCATGAGCCCAAACACCTATTAGAACCGGTATCAAAAACAAAAAAGACACGACTAAAGGATACATTATCATAGACATCTTCAAAGATTTTTCATCTTTAGCAGTATAAAACCTTGAAAAAATCTGAGGAAACATAGGATCAGCTAAAACCCATAGAATCATAAAAGAGAACCATATCTGAGGAATAAAAAAATCACCAACACCTGGACGAGTGAATAAATCAGGGTTAGCATTCAAAGCATTAAGATTAGCTTGTTCAAAACCACCAAGATTAACCGCTATAAAAACCACGGCTATAACAAGAGCAAAAATCATAATTAGACCTTGGATCAGATCAGTCCAACCAGATGCGCGCATACCACCAGATAAAACATAAAAAGTAATCACACAAACTGTTATAATCGCTCCTATCTGCCAATCCAAAGACGTCATACTCTCAATAATTAAACCGGAACCAATGGCTTGAACCGCAAGATAAGGAATAGTAAACACAACCATGACAAACATAAAAAGAAGTCTAACACTTTTACTATTTAATCTGTCACCAACAAGCTCAGGAGGAGTCATATAATTATTTTTTTTACCCAACTGCCAGATTTTTCTACCTATAACATAAAACATAACAGCCATAAAAGCAGTACCAAAACCCATTATTCCATACTGACCAAAACCAGTCTTGTATGCGTTACCCGCAAAACCAAGAAACGTAAAAGCCGAAAAATTAGTAGCTGCTAATGTAAAAAACAAAACAACTGGACCAAATGTCCTATTCCCAAGAAAATAATCCTCAGGTGTCTTAGAAGACCTTTTATGAGCTAAATAACCCAAACATACAAGAAAAACAAAATAAAAAACCATAAGTAAAACAAAAATCAATCCTCATCAACCCTCCAGAAAAATAAACAAAAAACATAATGCACTAAGGAAAGCAAAAGAGTAATAACAATTAAATAAAAAACCCAGAACGGAAGACCAAAAAATAAAGGATTAAATTTATTCCAAAACCAAAAATCTAAAGATAAAACAAAGAAAACAACAAAAACAAAAAACCAGAAAAACTTGTTTTTAATAATATATGATATCCTTCCCGTCATTTTAAACACCTACAGACTTTTTTTTAGTTATGTATTGTTTCCTGGTTTAACGGGCTGGAAACAAAAAAACAAGAAAAAACAATGCCCTAATGTTTTTTTTACAAACACAGAAAACAACTTTTATTATAAAATTTTTTTGAGATTTTAAAAAAAAATTTAAATAAATAAAGTTATAAACAACTAAAAGATAATAATTAACACAATAGGATGGGATTAGGAAAAATGGTCAAAATAGAAATTGATGAAGACCGATATAAAAAACTTAAAAAATGTATAGAAAAAACAAATTTAAACTGCCCTTTTGACGAAGCCGTAAATATTTTTCTTGACGAAACCATAAATGAACTAAGATATATCTACAGATAAACTTCTCCTTTTTTTTATACCTCGATATTTTTATGTTCAAAATATATCATAGTAGCAATCAAGACAACCACTGTAAAAATAATAAGAACAACTAAACCTTCAACGTATACTTCACCAAATTTCAAGGAATCATATGGTTTATAATAATTTTTTAAAGATAAGTATCCAATATACTCATAATCAGGTATCATCTGTGCTATAGAATCTAAAATAAACATTCCTACAACGATAGCCATTGTGATAATACTTGATTTCATTTTTTCATCAAAGATTGTTGAAATAAAAAGACCTAAGCTAATGATACTAAGAAAATAGAAAACAGATATAAGATGAGTTAAGAAAAGATAAAAAAAGTTAAGATTTTCACCAATTGCTATTGTTGCACCAACAATTGTTAAATAAGCTCCAAGGTTTATAATAAGAACCATCGGAATTAAACCCATGAATTTCTCAATAATTATTTGTTTACGAGAAATTGGATTTGACATTAATAAATCGAAAGTTTTTCCTTCGATTTCTTTTGAAATCATTGATGCAGCTAAAAAACCAAAAATTATTCCAAGTATCAGAACCCAGAAGATTTGATACATTTCTATATTTAAAAAACCTACATAAGATGCCATATCTTGATATCCGGGTATAAATCCAAATTGTTCAAATCCGCCTGAATCCTGCATATCTTTCATCATATCCTCAAAAGCAGGATACATTAGAGTATACATAGCAGCCATACCAGAAAAAAGAAGAGTAAGAAGGGTTGTAGATTTCCAATTATCATAAATTGTTTGAATTGTAATTCTAAAACGAAGTATTTGTTTTAAAACATAATCCATTTTTATTCTTCACCTCTGCTGTCATAAAAATGCATAAAAATATCTTCTAGACTAAATTCCTGTATCTGAAGGTCTATGACGGTATATTTAGAAATCTCTTTTATCCAATGATCAATATTATCATCTGTTTTAAATTCAATCCATCCATCAACAATTTTTGTATCAGTTGGACCTGAAAAATTTTTGTTATCTTCCTTGATTTTTAAACGAATTTTTTTACCACTTTTACGTTTGAGTTTTTCAATACTTTCTAGAGCAACCAGTTGGCCTTTACGGATAATGGCTGCTCTGTCACAGATTTTATCTACTTCGCTTAGTATATGGGAAGAAAAAAACATAGTTCTTCCTTTTTTCTTCTCGTTTTTTAAAAATTTGTAAAATTTTTGTTGAAGTAATGGGTCTAGTCCGCTTGTTGGTTCATCCATAATAACAATCTTAGGATCATCCATAAAGGCTTGAACGATCCCAAGTTTTTGTTTCATACCGCGAGAATAACCTTTGATTTTACGTTCTAAGGGAAGTTCAAAAATTTCAAGAAGTTCATCTAAAAGAGGAAGATCCGTGTTTCGTATCTTTGCAAAATAATCTAAAAACTGTTTTCCTGTGAGGTGTTCATATAATGCTAGTTCACCAGGTATATAACCAACATTTTTTCTAATTTCTACACTGTTTTCAGTGATATCCTTACCAAGAATAAAACCCTTTCCATTAGTGGGTTTTAAAAAACCCAGTAGAGTTCGTATGGTAGTGGTTTTACCAGCTCCATTTGGACCAAGGAATCCAAATATTTCACCTGATTCAACAGAAAAACTAAGATTTTCGATTCCTCTCACTTCACCATAAAACTTAGAGAGTTTTTTTGTTTCGATTACACTCATCTAGTGCATCCTCAAAAGGTTCATATAAAAATGAGATTATATAAAAATATTGAAAAAAACAAACAAAAAATAAAAATTAATTTTTTTTATACGGGTATCATTTCTTGGACATTAGAAATTAAATCTAAAACATTAAATGGTTTAGTTATATAATCTTGAATGTAAGGTTCTAAACCCTTTATTTTATCAGGGTCTTTTGTGCCTTTAGCTGTAACTATTGATATTTTAACATTTTCTGCATATCCTTTTTTTACAATTTCTTCAATTGTGTCCCAGCCATCCATAAAAGGCATCATTATATCCATCAATATTATTCCGTTAAATCCTTTTTCCAGTTCGCTAATACAATCCTTTCCACTATCAACTGTGAAAACCTCATATCCTTCTTTTTCAAAAATATTTCTGATGGTAATTAAGATATCTGGATCATCATCTACAATCATAAGTTTTTTATTCATCTTTTACTCCTCACTTTTTATTTAGGACTAACGGACCACCCTTAAGATATACTTTAAACTGCATAGTATATATACGTTATGTGTTATAATTACATAATGTCAAAAACACTATATAAAAATGTAGAAAAAAAGCTTTACTTAAACATATTCCAAAAGATTATCACTTAACAAACCAATCCTTTCAGGAGAAAGACGTTCAACTCTTTTATCAACAAAAGGTAAATCATCCAAATCCTTTAAACCATAAACATTTTTTAAAATCCTACCAATTTTTTTCCTACGATAATTAAAAAGATTTCTAACCAAATTAAAAAAAAACTGTTCATCTTTAACTAAAAAAGGAGGTTTATCTCTAGGAATCATACGAACAATACTTGAGTCAACTCGTGGCACAGGATAAAAACATCCCTTAGAAACAGTTTGTATTATCTCACAAAAAGATTTATAATAAACACTAACAGAAAGACGGGAATAATTTTTACTACCCGGTTTTGCAACTAAACGCTCAGCAAACTCTTTCTGATAAATAAAAACACCAAGATCAAAACCAAAATCTAAAAACTTAAAAGTAACAGGTGATGAAATCTGATAAGGAAGATTAGAAACAATCTTATTAAAACAAGGAATATTATTAAAATCTACATCTAAAACATCCTTATTAATCAACAAAACATTATCAGAAACCATTTTTTTTAAAAAACTAACAAGATAAATATCTATTTCAATACAAATAACTTTTTTAGCTTTCTCAGCTAAAAGATTAGTCAAAACACCTTTACCAGGACCAACCTCTAACACAACATCATTTGAATTTACATCTGCAAGAGAAACTTCTTTTTCAGCAATTTTTTTATTAACCAAAAAATTTTGACCAAGTTTTTTAATCATAAAAATAAAAAAAAATTAACGATGATATGATTTAGAAACAGGAGGACGGGTAAACAATCGATATTTCTCATCAGGATTAATTAATTCTTCTTCAACACGTTTAGCTATAAGTTTAGAAGGATCTCTTAAAAAATCAATACGATCACACATTTCTTTAAAACTCTCAAAACGTTTCTTACGACGTTCTTCAAGAATCTCATGCATCATTTTTTTACCAAGACCCGGTAGTAACTCAAGAACATGAAAACGAGTAGATATTGCTGGTGCTTCATTAAAAAATTTTACAAAACGCGGCTCGTTATCTTTAACAATATCCTGAAGAACATAGGGAAGTTCACCATGAGCAGTAGATGTTAAATTATCGTAATTAATCCTACCCTTAATCTTAGCGATTTTTTCACGTTTTTTACCATCTTTGCCAACATAAATCTTTTCACCAGATACAAAAGACTCATTTTTTTTAGGAACAAGTTCAAGCAAAGTAAACTGAGTTTCACCAAGGCCATAAACCACTGGATTCCGCTTATAAGAGGGTAGGTCAGCTCTTCCTTTCTCTAAATAATCTAAAACATATACGTAATCCTCCACAATTTTAACCCCCTTTAAACTCCTTCAAATCCTTTCTTTAGTCTATATTCTACTATTAATAATATTTTTTAACAATGTCAATTATTTTCTTTGCTTTTTCATCATTGATAGCTACTTTTTCTTTAGCAAAAATAGCAGTAACTTCATCAACAGTTAACGGAAGAAGATCCGCTACTTTACATGCATGTCTTTCTTCAAATAAATCTAATTTAACTAATTCTTTAATCATTTCTTTTGTATCTTTTACAGATATCCTTCCAAATTTTTGAGCATGCTCTAGAGCAATTTTTTGCTCATAAAGAAGCTCTTCTCTATCTTCACTAGCTTTAGTAAGAATCTCTTTAACTTCAGCTATAGGAACAGGTTTAACTTCTTTGTCAGTACCGGCCAAACTTTAATTCACTCTCCTTAAATGTTCAGGTCTAATAACTAACAATTTATGTTTTTTACCATCATTAATACCAACTATGTAAGAATTACCTTGTTGCCCTTCAATTTTCCCTGTTCTACCATGAAATCTTATATGTGGCATACCTTTCTGAACAGACGAGTCAATAACTATGTTTACTGAGTCACCTAATTCAAAACTCTGTAAAGCACGAGTAATTGAGGTTAAACCACGATCTCGAGGCTTTTTTCTTAGTATATTTCGACTTTTACTTCTTAGTCCTTTTGAACGTTTTACCATATTAATCTATTCCCCCTTAACTTCTAATACGTCAAGGTTTGTTACCGTACATGGATTTTCAATCATGTCACTTATATTTGGATCAGTTCGACCACTGTCACCAGACACTAATTCTTTGATATAGGTACCTGATTCAGCTTCGATATCTAATACAGCTATAGAATCATCTATAGTTTTTAATCTGCACTGATATATCTGCCTTTCTCTAACCATATCCGCTCTGCGATGAGCTACACGATTTGGCGTACGTTGCTTTATTTTACAACCCTGTAAACAATGGACTGCCTTTTTAAGTTTTTCGATATTTATTGAATTTCCTGCATTAAAAGTTACTCTATAAACTTTTCTGAAAGAAGCTTCTTTAATCCTTGCTTTTTCATCTGAATCGGCAAAACGAAGTTTCAAAACTTCAATTTTATCCCTGCCATATCGGTTTATTTTTTTTTCTAAATCTTTTAAATCAAAATTTCTAATTTTGGGGTTTTTTATTTCTAAAACAAAAGGACGACCATCTCCAAGCATCAAAGCATCTATATCTTCTCTCCCTGCACCATGAAAACTTTCATCATCGCCCTTAGCTTCAGATAAAACTTTATCAGAAATTAAACTTTCAACACTCTCCGCATATAATTTCCCGGTGTAATCGCATTTTTTACAGCCTACACCTTTACAAATTTTACAAAACCATTTAGTTTGAGGTATATCTCTTCTAAGTTTTCTGTATCTTCCATAGATATACAATGGTTTAATCTGTAGATCCACTACGAAAAAGGAAGTATCAACTTTAACCATTATATCAGGGTCACTAAAATCAACAGTTTTATCGAGGGTTTCTTCAATATTTTTACCGATCCTACGGTTAATTTCTCTTTTGATTGATTCAGAAAATTCATTATCAATTTCTTTCTGTAATTTTTTTTCAACATCTAAGATGTCTTCATCGACTTTACATCCTACAAGAAAAGAATTAAACTCATAATCTTTTAAACTCTTTTTAACTAACTCAAAAAACGTTTCGATTTCATCTGATAAACCTAGACAAATTCCACAATTTACAGAAGAAACAGTTACGATTTTTTCAATATTTTTTTTTATTTCTTTGCCAATAATTTTGTTTGAAATACCTTGATATTTTAAAGTAAACAATCTACCTAAACATGAAACACAGATATCATGTTTTTTTGAAATTTTTTTGGCTTGTTCGATAGTATCCTTATCAATCTTCAGATTCATGTTTTTACAAAACCAGGTTTATTAAGAAACACTATTTTAATGAATTGGTCAAAAAAATAATTTTTTTATTAGCAAATTTTTTAATAGTCTATCATATTCACCATCAAAAAACTGTTGGGAGGCTTTTTAAAAACATGGTAGAAGTAAAACCATTTAAAGGAATCACATACAATAATGAAAAAATTAAAAATTTAGATCTTGTTATGTCACCACCATATGATATAATCTCTGAGGAAATGCAGGAGAAACTATACCAGAAACATGATAATAATTATGTAAGACTCATTTTAGGAAAACAACATCCAGATGATGATGAAAATGATAATAGATACCTTAGAGCTAAAGAACTCTATGAGAAATGGTTAAAAGAAAATATTTTAACTCAATCTAATAAACCCGCTATTTTTCCTTATAAAATTAGTTATAAGATAAATAATGAAGAGAAAACGATGAATGGTTTTTTTATATTACTAAAAATCGATTCAGATTATAAATTTGTTAAAGCCCATGAGAGAACTCTTTCAAAACCTAAAGCAGATCGTCTTAATCTTATGAGAGCTTGTCATTCTAATCTTGAACCTATACAGCTTTTGTATATTGATGAAAATGATAAGATACGTAAAAAAATAGATGGAGCTCTTAACAAAAAAATAGTTGATGTGGAAGGATATGATGGTTTTAATCATAAACTCTGGAAAATTGAAGATGATGAACTCATTTCATCTGTCCAAGAGTATCTTGATGATGAAATACTGTTTATCGCTGATGGCCATCATCGTTATCAAACAGCAATAAATTATGCTGATGAGATGCGAGATAAAACAGGTGACACGGATCCTGATGCTTCTTTTAATTACAGAATGGTTATTCTTGTTAACATGTTTGATGAAGGACTTGCTATTCTACCTACTCATAGATTGATCAAAAAATCAGATATAGATATTGAAAAAGTAATCGATGAAGCTGAAGAATATTTTGATATAAAAGTAAAAGAAATTGATCTTTCTAATAAAAATTATTCAAGTTTGAGTGAAAAAATTAAGAACGATATTGAAACAGATGATGAACATAAGTTTGCAATTCTTACCAGGAATAAATACTATGTTTTAAGTCTTAAAGATGAAAGTAGTATGGATAAATTTGCAAGTGATAGATCTAAAGTTTGGAGGACTCTTGATGTTTCTATTTTACATAAGATTATTCTTGAGCATTTTATGAATATAAATGAAGAGAATTTAGAGGATCATATTAAGTATACTCGTGAGGATGAAGAAGCTGTTAGTTTTGTAGCTGAGGGTAAATTTGATTATTCGGTTATTATGAATGCTACAAAAATTGATGAGTTAAAAGCTGTGGCAGATGAAGGTGAACATATGCCTCAGAAGTCTACTTATTTTTTACCTAAGATGCTTTCAGGACTTGTTGCATATAAAATGTAATCTCTAAAGTCTCAAATTTATATTTTTTTATATTTATTTTTTTTATTTTTTCGTTTTGACATTTTTTCTAAAAAAGTTTAAATACTTTCATTGACAAATATTATCATGATATAGCTAAACTATATCAATCAAGCTCTTTTTATTTGAAGAGGTGAACCAAAAAAATGATAAAACCAACTCAAACAAATAAAATTTTTAAGCTGGTGGTGAATAAGTAAAATGCCTATGATAGCCTATGCACTTTTTGGTTTTATAGGCGGTTTCTTTGCTATGGCTATGATAAGATTATATAAATGGGCATTTAAAAAATGGGTTGAAGGATTCGGATAATCAAAAAAAACCTTACAAAAGAGCCTGTCTGAGAAATAATTTCATATCATCTGGCACTATTTTATTGTTTGGACTTTACTCATCTTGATTAATGATACTATTGAAAAAAAAATTAT
>CAYLLH010000044.1:0-1774 GCA_964384785.1 uncultured Thermoplasmatales archaeon
AGGTAGCAATTAAAAATTTAAAAGAAGCAACTGAACTTTATCTGGAAGAATTTCCACTGAAAAAAACATCAAAACCTTTTATATCATTTTTTGAGGTTACTTCATATGACAAAGCTTCCAAGGTTGCCAGGGTCTGAACTGATTAAGATATTATCAAAATTTGGTTTTCATAAAACTCGTCAAAAAGGAAGCCATGTTATGTTGGTCAAAGAAAAAAAACAGGGCAAGGTTGGTTGTGTTGTTCCTCTGCATGATGAAATTGAGAGAGGTACCTTATTGGGAATATTAAAGCAAGCAAAAATAAGTAAAGAAGAGTTCTTAGAAGAAATTAAGAAATAGATATTTTTTCTGTGAACTTTTGTTTTTTAGAATATGAAAAAATAAGGAGAAACAACTGGTCTAAAAGAGGTTAGGACTTATACCCTGGCCTAATTAATATTATTTTTTTTATACAATATCTTTAGAGACCGATATCCCGAGATTACTTTTTTCTGTAAATTTAGAGCTATCACACCTCCCATCTAAATCGTTAGCTTGAATGATACCGCAGATTTTACAGATTACTTCTGCTTCTTAATGTACAGAGTTCTTTTAATTTTTCCATTTAGCAAATCTTAAATTTTTCATATTTGTGATCATCAATTAAAGAATGCTTTTGTTCTTTTACATAGGAAATGTATTTTCTCAAAATCGGTTTTTTTCATAGATACAACACCTTCTTTTTAAAAAACTTCGGGTAATGAGTAAGATATGACTTTACTTTTACATTGTTTTTAGCTTTTAATAGCTCAGAAGGAATTCTTTTACCTAGATAGATATAATCTAGATAGGTTTTTTCAAGATCTGAATAATAAAAGGTAATCCTATTTTTCGTTGTTTTTTTAATGTATCCAAAACCAAGTAGTTCTTTTTTTATCTTATGAAATTGATACGTTACCCCTAGTATCTTTTTCTTTCCAGAAATTTTTGAATTAAGAATAATGGGGTTTACTACACCTTGCCAGATAAGATTATTTCTTTCAAGTGCGCTTTCTAATCCAAGGTACCACCTAATGTTTACCTTATTGAGAATGATATAGACCATCTCAGCTGTAGAATATGAAGTAAATGATCCTTGCTTTTCATGTGCATCTAAAACATAGTAGTATCCCTTAAACACATACAAAATATCATTGCTTCTTCGCAGGTTTGCAATGATCTTATCGGGATAGTTGACTTGCAATACATCTTTAAATGCATTTACCAACTGTTTCTTAGAAACTACCTTTTCATTTAGGGATTCTAGGATATTTAGTATAATCCTTTTTTCGAGTTTCATACATAAAAATAACGAAGAATATTATTTAAATACTTTGTTTTGAAAAATACAAAAAAACGCATAATTTGAAATAATAAATATTTAAACAATCCGTTTTAAGAAAAACTAAAAAAGTATAGTTTTTGAAATAAAACATTTATAAACAAAATATTAAATTTTATATTTATATTTTTATTAATACTTTCAATAATCTTCAATTGATATTCATATATCAGGAAAAACTTAACATGTGGATGCCTGAGCAAATGATCGAGATACTAAAAGAAGTATTGCAACAACAAAATAATTCTATGTATCGCACTATCGGTTCAGATTAAAAAGAGGCTGAAATCAGAATGAATGAAACAGAATTACAGTATATTTTAGAAGAAGGCGAAGGCCAATTCATCGAATTCAAAGAAAATTTTAGTAAACATATCGTAAAAGATATTGTTGCTTTTGCTAATGCCTCAGGCG
>CAYLLH010000045.1:0-2802 GCA_964384785.1 uncultured Thermoplasmatales archaeon
TGAAATACTTTTATTTATCAAATCAACTTTTTTTCTGTCAACATCAACACAAATGACATTATGTCCAAGTGATGCAAAACATGCACCGCTTACAAGTCCCACGTAGCCTGTTCCAATTATTGATATTTTCATAGTCAAACTTGGGTTATCTAAAAGAGTTTATTAAACGTTTTTATCAAGTTTTTCCTGTTGCAAAGGGGCTTACGGCCTACGGCCAACAACTTAAATCTTCACATCTTTTATTTATGTCCTAAACATTCCTGTTTACGTTTTCCAACGTAATTAAGTCATATCTGTAACAAAAAAAGTATTACTCCCTGAAAACGTAATTATCATATATTTATGTACTAATGTAGAATAGTCCAATCCATTAGATAGAAACGTCTATTTTTTTATCACATGCCGAGTTTGAAAAAACAGGTTTTATAAGGAAAAATGCGTTACTAAAATGAAACATTTAAAAAAGGAACATTTGAAAATGAACCAGCAAGAGTTAGAGATGATATTGGAAGAAGGCGAAGGATACAAAATTGAGTTTAAAGAGAAACTTTCTAATATAGACAAAGAAATTGTTGCTTTTGCAAATTCTTCAGGTGGTAGAGTTTTCCTTGGAATTTCTGATGATAAGAAGATAAAAGGAATTAAAACTACAAATAAACTGAAATCACAGATTCAAGATATTGTAAACAATTGTGAACCAGATATTCAAATTTTTCTTGAACAATTTAAAGACATCCTTATTGTTAATGTTCGAGAAGGTGAGGATAAACCTTACAAATGTTCATCTGGATTTTATAAAAGAATTGGCCCAAATACTAAAAAATTGAGTAGAGATGAAATCTTTGAACTTTTTAAATCTGAAGGCAAAATACGTTTTGATGAGATGATTGAACCGAAATTTATGTATCCTGATGATTTTGATATCAGTAAATTTAATCGGTTTCTTGATATTGGAGGTATTTCAAAAATTAGTGAAATTGATTCAA
Organism: uncultured Thermoplasmatales archaeon; assembly: GCA_964384785.1. Taxonomy (GTDB): domain Archaea; phylum Thermoplasmatota; class E2; order DHVEG-1; family DHVEG-1; genus JAZKSG01. Next base: position 987 of record CAYLLH010000045.1, read on the forward strand.
TGCTTGTTAATTTAGGCGTTGCTGAAAAACAGGACGGAAGGCTTTATTTTAATAATACAGGTGTTTTGTTTTTTGCAAAAGATCCACAACGGTTTATACCATGGTCTGTATTTACTGTTGCTTTGTTTAAAGATGAGCATGGCACAGATATAATTGATAGGAAAGAAATCAAAGGCGGACTTTTTGAAATTGTTGAAGAAGTAATGAAGTTTGTAAAACTATATTCCAAAGTTGCCTACAAATTCACAGGGATGCCTAAAAGAGAAAATATCTACGAATATCCATTTGAAGCTCTTAGAGAAGCAGTGATCAATTCAGTTATGCATAAATATTATTTCGAACATGGACATAATAATATTCTAAGATTTTTACCTAATTGTATAAAAATTGAGAATTATTGGCAGAAACCAGATAATTTTATTCTTGGTAAAACAGTCTTTAGAAGGAACCATATAATTGCTGATTTATTTGCAAGGATCCACTTTGGAGAAAAAATGGGAACCGGCTTTGAAAGAATAAAAAAGTTTTGTGAAAAAGAAAATGCGCCTGTTCCCAAAATTGAGTTCAATGATAATTATTTCTATGTGGCTTTTAAGCAAAGCCACGAATATCTCAAATTAGCTGCTGAAATAGAAGAAAAACATGTCCCAGAAAATGTCCCAGAAAATGTCCCAGAAAAAAGAGGAGATTCCATCATTTCTATCATGAAAGAGAACAGCCGAATAACAATTGCCGAGCTTGCAAAGCAGCTTGATGTCACAGAAAAAACAATAAAAAGAGATATTGAAAAACTCAAAAAGGAAGGAAAGCTTAAACGGGTTGGTCCTGACAAAGGCGGATATTGGACATTATTATAGGATATAATTTTCTAATTTAAAGAACTGGAAAAAATTTTGTTACACTACCTTTCATACTTGTAAAACTCCACCGCACATGACTGTGAAGTGCATCATAGGGAGGACTCCTTTCTGAAAGGGTGTTATATGTAACATTTTTATAACATGTTGGATTTAATATTTATATTTTATACCATTTTAACTCAAAAATTACGTTTTCGTTTTTTTCAAAATTTTATGATTTACAAAAGGGTTGAAGGGACTTACAGCCTATGCCTAACAACTAAATTTTATCGTAAATATTCTTTCTATGACCAATCAACAAAACTAATATTGTAATTTCATTCTTATTGATCTCTGCTATTACTCTATACTCTCCAACTCTTAATTTATAAAGTTCTCTTTTTGTTAATTTCTCAAAGAGATGAAAAGGATCTTCTTTTGTTGACATAATTTTTTTAAAAATTTCCCCTCTGTTTTTCTTATCAAGTTTTTCTAAAAATTCAATAGCTTTGTCATCAAAAATGACTTTATACGTTATTTTAGAGCCCCAGCCTTTTTCTTGCTTCCTCTTCTGTTACAAAATGTCCCTTTTTAATTCTTTCTCTAGCCGCTTCGATAGCCTTTAATGTTTCTTTACTAAGTTCGGGTTCTTTTTTTATTTTTTTAACAATGTAAACCAATTTTTTTAACACTTCATCATAGCTTTCATTTTTGTATTCTCTGAATTGATCGATTTGTGCTTTTGTTTCTTTATGTATTTTAATGGTTGTAGAATTCATAATACTATAGTATACTTATGTATACCATAGTATAAATGACTTTCAGTTATCTGCACTTCTGTCTTTTAAAAACAAACTAAAAAATATAATCGACACACCCTCCAGTTTTTCAATAAGTTATTTAAAGAGTATTTTATTAATAAAGTGCTGATGTTTTCATATGAGATTTATCAATAAAAAAAACATTGAAATTGATAG
>CAYLLH010000046.1:0-32968 GCA_964384785.1 uncultured Thermoplasmatales archaeon
GTCACATCAACATTATCTCTAGATCCTGAATACTCTCGATAGGTCATACCTGAACTACCAAGTTCATACACCCAAACATCACCTGTATCGTCATCGGAAGTTGTTCCTGAGGCACCAGCTCCTAAAAGGGTTATTGCAATTAAACATACAATTATTAAATTTGTTTTTTTTAATGGTTTCATATTTTCTTTCCCTCGGCCGGTCGTAAAAGATTTGTTTCTTATAAAACTATTGAAAAGTTTTCTAAAGGTCTTTTTGTTTAATTTTTTTAATATTGATGAAAAAACAAATCAGGCTTTTAGGTATTGATGATTCTCCTTTCACGTTTAAGGATGATTTTTCTTCGGTTATCGGCGTTGTTATGCGTGGCGGTGAATACTTGGAATGTGTTTTGAAAGATAAAGTAGAAATTGACGGAAAGGATGCAACAAAAATTGTTAAAAAAATGATAAAAAATACTCGCCATAAAAAACAACTTAAAGCCATGCTTTTGGATGGTGTGGCTTTGGGAGGGTTTAATGTTGTTGATATTGATGAAGTATATCACTCGACTAATCTTCCAGTTATAACAATTACTAGAACCAAACCATCGTTTAATAAAATTAAAACTGCTCTTGAAAGTAATTTTGATGATTGGGAGAAACGTTGGAATATTATAAAATCTGGAGAGCTTTACATGGTTGAAACAAGTCATAATCCTATTTATGTTAAATTTTCAGGAATTGATTTTGAGGAGGCAAAAGAAATAATAAAGTTGTCTACGATACGAGGGGTCATACCTGAACCTATCCGGGTTGCTCATCTTATAGCATCTGGAATAAAACGAGGTGAATCATATGGAGAAGCCTAAAGCAGTTGTTGATAAAGAAAAATGTCTTGCCTGTGGCGGATGTATAAGTGTATGTCCACAGGACTCGATTTCATGGATTGGAAACAAAGCATTTGTAAATAAAGAAAAATGTATTTCTTGTAAAATTTGTTTTAAAACATGCCCAGTTGGAGCCATCTCTATGGAGGATTACTAAAAAAATGAAATATGATGTAGTAGTAGTTGGATCTGGTCCAGCGGGAAGTGTAACAGCTCGTTTTGCAGCTGAAGCTGGTGCTAAAGTACTTGTCATTGAACGTAGAGCAGAAATTGGTGTACCTGTATTATGTGGTGAAGGAATCAGCCGGAAAATTGATGAATGGGATATGCTCAAAGGTGATCGATGGATAGCCGGTAGAATGGATGGGGCAAGGATTTACTCACCAGACCAAACCTGTGTCACGCTGGATGCAGATATGGCAGGAAACGAAACAGGATATGTAGTCTATCGTGATATATTTGATCAAGAACTCGCTTGCCGTGCTGCTGAAGCAGGTGCAGATTTTATGATGAACACCCAAGCCACGGGTCTTATCAAAAAAGATGGAGAAATAAAAGGAGTTACGGCTAAACACTTTGACAAAGAAATACAGATAGAAGCAGATATCATAGTTGGTGCTGATGGTGTGGAATCAAAAATTGGTCAATGGGCAGGTTTTAAAACAACACTAAAACCATATGATTTGGAAACATGTTGTCAATACACTTTTACCAACTGTAAAAACTTAGATGGATATTGTGATTTTTATCTTGGTAAAAAAATAGCGCCTGGTGGCTACATATGGGTTTTTCCAAAAAGCAATGGAACAGCTAATGTTGGTATAGGCATACTAGCAAGTTTATCCGAACCAGGTCTTGCAAAAAAACTATTAGATGAGTTTATAAAAAATGATGAAAGATTTACTGATGCGCAACCAATACGTTTTCTAACAGGAGCAGTACCTGTTTCAGAACCAGCAGAAAAAACAGTTAATGACCATATACTACTTGTTGGTGATGCAGCACGTCATGTAGACCCAATAACAGGCGGTGGATTAACTCATAGTTTAGAAGTCGGTAAAATAGCTGGAGAAACAATTGGTAAAGCAGTTAAAAATAAAGATTTTTCAAAAGAACTATTGTCCGAATATGAGGAAAAATGGAAAAAAGCAATAGGTAAAAAAATAAAGCGTAACTACATGGTTAAAGAAATAATGCTTGATATGGAGGATAAAACATTCAACATGCTTGCAGATTCATTAAAAGATTATAAATTCGAAGAACTCAGTACTTTTAGTCTTATTAAAGCATTAGTTGGTAAACACCCTACACTTTTAATAAAATTAAAGCCTCTTATGAAAGTTGCAAAAGAAAAATAATTTGTTGGTTATTTATTATGAAATGGGGAATTGTTTACAATTTACATACAAAAAAGGCATCTTCTCTTGCTGAAGAAATATATCATTTTTTAAAAGAAAAACAAGAAGTTTTTCTAGAAAAAAAATTTTCAAAAAAAGACAAAGTAAAAGAGCTTTCTCTTTCTGAGATTAACAAAAAAGCTGATATAGTTATAACAGTTGGTGGAGATGGTACTATTCTTCGTGCTCTTGAAAAGATTGATAAACCCATTTTTTCAATAAATTGTGGAGGAATGGGTTTTCTTTGTGAATCAGAATCAAAATATGCAAAAGAAGGAATAAATCGAGTTATTTCTGGTGATTATAATGTTGAAGAAAGAGCCAAACTAAAAGTAACTCTAGACGGAAAACGACTTCCTGATGCAGCAAATGAAGTAACTGTACAAACAGCTCGTATTGCAAAAATTATGTATCTTCAAGTTTTTGTTGAAAACGAGCTTTTAGAAGCACTTGGAGCCGATGGAGTAATTGTTGCAACACCCACAGGAAGCACAAGTTATGCTCTTAGTGCTGGAGGGCCAATTCTTGATCCTATGGTTAAGGCGATGGTCATAGCGCCTCTTGCACCGTTTAAACTTAGTGCACGTCCATGGGTTGTTCCACTTAGTAAAAAAGTACAAATTAAGGTCCTTCCTAAAAGTAAAGATTCAAGCATTGTAATTGATGGTGAATCTCCTCAAAAAGTGGATACAAATAGTGAGATTATTATTACTGGTTCAGAGAATAAGGCTCGTTTTGTTCGATTTGGTGAAAGCTTTTACCAAATGGTTAGATTAAAACTAGTAAGATAACAAAAAAATCTTGAGTGTTTTATGTTTTTTAAAAAAAAGAAAAAAGATAAGAAAATAGTTGATTCTGTGAAACCATGGCGGATAACAAAAAGTTGTCTTGAAATGATTCTTGAATCATCTAAAGATGTTTTTCCCAAAGAATTTGGTGGCTTACTAAGAGTTGATACCTATGATAAATATTTGATAACAGAAATTGTTCTGCTCCCTGGTACAATATCAGGGAATACTCATGCGATTTTTCAGATGCATATGAGACCTATTGATTATAGTATCGTTGGAACGGTTCATAGTCATCCTTCTGAATCTTTTTATCCATCAACTGCAGATAAAGAAATGTTTAGAAAATATGGTAAAATCCATATTATTGCAGCATCACCATTTTCTTTTGATTCATGGAATGCTTATAATTACGATGGTGAAAAAATAAATGTAGAAGTTTTTTAAAAAAAAGCTTTTTTTTATTTTGTTTTTTCATGACCACAGCTTTTGCATTTTTTCCAACTATCTAAGTTCCCATGTCCGCATTTTTTACATACCCATCCTGTCAAAAAATTATTCCTCCAATTTTGATTTTATTTTTCAAAAATTTTTATTAGTTCTTTTCCTTTTTCGGTTAAGATATATTTTTTGTTTCTATTTGGTTCGTTTTCTTCTTTTATTAAACCCATTGATTTTAGGTCTTTTAGATGACCATAAACTGTTGATAATGATAGATTTAAGGTTGATGATAGTTTGTAACCGTGTAATGGTTCGTTTTCGATTTGTTTTAGGATTTTTTTCTTTGTTTTGCCTATAATGTCCATTTTATTTTTTACCTAATACGGGTTTATAGTCATAAAAAATATTGCAAATATATACGTTATAACGGAAAAAACCGTTATATGCTATTTGTATAAAGAAGTAGATATTGACATTTTGTTACAATAAAATCATTTATAGCAGTATTAAACTGCTAACTTTTTTGACCTCACTATGATCAATAACAATCGTTAATATATAAAAGTTTTTCTCATCCAAAAAACCTAAACAAAGATAAGAGTTTATATAAAAAATAAACATTCCATCAAAATTGAGGAGAAACAAAAAAAATGGATGCTCCATCAATAGATACACTGATATTTGCACCACTTGCACCAATACTCTGTGTTCTATTACTGTGGTTCATACAACTACTCTTCATAGAAAGCGAAAAATATCTTCTCGAAAAAATAAGGCCATTGCATGAAGCATTATTTCGTTTTACAAACTTCTTAGGCATACTCTTTCAAAACATATGTCATGCACTAGGTTTCACAGTTACAAAAAGTGGAATATCTGATTTTCACATAACAATACACTACGGAAAAGTTAAACCCAAAAGAGAAAAAACTGGTATTTTCGAATGGATATCTAATGCTTTTCTATTTGTAGGTCCATTTTTTATTCCAGCATTTTTACTATTAATATGCCTCCTTTTCTTGATTCAAGGAGGATACGGGTTTCAGATACCATATAACTTAGAAGGGCTTGAACATACATTTGGCGGTCAGATAATAACAATAGGAAGCAGTCTTTATGATTTCACAGCTAAATTTTTAGGATTTTTAGTAAACATAGATCTATTACACCCAGCGCATTTTGGGTTTTTCTTATTTATGATCATATTAGGAATGGGTATAAGACCGATATACATTGGTGAAAAAAAAACACAAAGGGTAGACATGTTTTATGATCTAAAAAACATTTGGAATCTAATAGTTGACCATCCTCGTTATCTAATCTATTTTTTTATTTTAGCTTACTCGTTTTTTTACATCTCATATTATTTCCAAAACAACTGGTATGTCTTCATATTCTCCATATTTGGATGGCTTTCAATAATATCAATTTTCTCAATCCTTATTTCAAACATGATATTACTTCTTGTGATGAAAACAGATGAAATAAAAGGTTTAAAAAAAACCATACCTTTCATTATAATTCCAGTAGTTTACATCTTGATGCGTATACTTTTTTATTTTTATCCAACAGATTACACTAACAGTATATCTTTGCTGGCCACATTTTTAACAACTATTCTTGTTACATGCTTACTACTCAAAAAATCTACCAATAGTTTTAAATCTAAAATAGGATTTAAAATTTTTAAAAAGAAAAAAAAGGGAGAAAAATAAGTTTATGTCTGATGATGAAATTTTAAAAGGTGAAAAAATTGAAAAAGTGCTTTCACCACATCCTTTTTCATTTATGAATCTACAATCATTATGTATATTCTTAATAATATGGGGTTTACTAAGTGCATGGATAATTAATTTTTCTGAATGGAGTCCGGCTTTTGAGGGGAATTTCTGGCTTTCATTATTTTTATGGGGAATCGGTCTATTATTAGCAGGAATTGTCGCATCACTATTAACAATTAGATGGAGTATTTTCTTTTTATATCTAGGAGTTTTTGCAGGCGGAACAGGAATAATTTTTCTACTTTCAATAGATGGAGCAATAGGAATATTTGCTCCAGCTTGGACTATTAGCATGTCCATTATCGGATTTTTGCTTGTTGAATGGTATAGAAGATCACATAAATACATATTATCAAATAAAAGATTAAAATTCAAAGGCGGTATTTTTACAAAAGAAGAACGAACGATACGTTATGATAAAATATCAGATATAAACGCTAAACAAGGAATACTGGGTCAAATTTTTGGTTTTGGAACAATTATACCCATAACACAATCAGGTTTTGGACTTGGAAGCGATGAATCAATGGCAGGTGGAGGCGTTGCACTTGGCGGGAAAAAAGCGAAACTTTTTGGTTTCGCAGGAGGCGGGCGTGAAGTAAGCACACCAAGAGCACGCAGCTATTATGAACTACATGGAGTATATCCTTATAAAGAAATAAAAAAAATTGTTGAAAAAATGGTTCAGGAATCATCGATTACACCATACCAACAAGAACAAGTAGCTTTTCAAAAAGAACAAGTCGATATTCAAAAACAAATGCGTGATTTACTTAAAATGCAGGATGCTAACAAAAACATTGAGGAAGAAGATAACGAAGAATAAAAAAATGTTTTTTAAAATAAAAAGGAGCGGATGAGCTTTTTGATACCAAAAAAACTATTTCTAACAAAAGGAAAAGGTTTTCATAAACATAAACTTCAATCCTTTGAACTTGCACTTAGAGATGCAGGAATAAGCAGATGCAATCTAGTAAAAGTATCCAGCATCATCCCTCCAAAATGCAAAATAATTAACAAAAAAGAAGGGGTTTCTTTTCTAAAACCAGGTGAGGTAACATTTTGTGTACTATCTGTTTGTGAAACAAATAATGCAAATGAAGAAATAGCAGCCGGTATAGGCTTAGCATACTCAGATAACAGAGAAATATTTGGATATATAGCTGAAGGAATAAAAAAAGGAGAAGAAAGCAACAAACTTACAGAGTACATAGAAGAAACAGCTGAAAACATGTTAAAAACAGTGTTAATAGAAGAACAACTGGATTTTGTTTTAAACAAAAAAAGTATAGTTCAGACATTAAAAGGAAAAGAAGAGGTTTGGTCAACAGCCGTTGCTGCAGCTATTTTTTTAATGTAAAAAATTTGTAATTTTATATGTTTTTAAAAAATAGATTTTATAGAAGAAGACTTTATATACGGGTTTCCTTTACCACTGTTCAATTAAGGAGTGTATATTAGAATGAAAGAAGAATTCAATATTTGGTTCGAAGATCTTAAAATGGAGGATGTCCCATCAGTAGGTGGAAAAAATGCATCCCTTGGAGAAATGATAAGATCTCTAAAAGAAAAAGGCGTTAACGTCCCATCAGGTTTCGCAGTTACAGCCTATGCCTATAAATACACAATGGAAAAAGCAGGTACTGATAAAAAAATAAGAGAAATCCTATCAGATTTAGACACACATGATGTAAAAAACCTTGCAGAACGTGGAAAAAAAATCCGTGAAATAATAAAAAATACCCCCCTTCCAAAAGAAATAGAGGAAGACATACGTAAACACTATAAAGGAATGGAAGAAAGATATGGTAAAAACTGTGATGTAGCAGTAAGAAGCAGTGCCACAGCAGAAGATCTTCCAGATGCAAGTTTCGCAGGTCAACAAGAAACATATCTTAATGTAACCGGAGAGGAAGAACTTCTTGAAAAAGTAAAAGAATGTTTCTCATCTCTTTTCACAAACAGAGCCATATCCTACCGTGAAGATAAAGGATTTGACCATTTCGATGTCTATCTTTCTGTTGGTGTTCAAAAAATGGTAAGATCAGACTTGGCAAGTTCTGGTGTAATGTTTTCAATAGATACAGAAAGTGGTTTTGAAGATGCAGTATACATAACCGGTGCATATGGTCTCGGAGAAAACGTTGTACAAGGAGCAGTAAATCCAGATCAATTCTATGTTTTCAAACCAACCCTTAAAAAAGGATTTAAACCAGTTGTAGAAAAAAAACTTGGTAGCAAAGAAAAACGTATGATTTACTCAGATAAGGGTGTAAAAAACGAACCAGTATCAGAAGAGGATAAAAACAAATTTGTCATAGTTGACGACGAAGTCATAAAACTTGGTAAATGGGCAACAATTATTGAAGAACATTACAAAAAACCAATGGATATAGAATGGGCAAAAGACGGAAACACCGGAGAGCTCTTCATTGTTCAAGCACGACCGGAGACTGTTCATTCACAAAAAGATATGACAAAACTTGAAACATATGTATTAGAAGAAAAAGGAGAGGTCCTAGCACAAGGTGAAGCAGTAGGCAGTAAAATTGGGCAAGGCGAAGTAAATGTCATCGAATCCGCTGAAAACATAGATCAATTTCAGAAAGGACAAGTCCTAGTAACAGACATGACCGACCCGGATTGGGAACCAATTATGAAAATCGCTGGAGCAATTGTAACAAACAGCGGTGGAAGAACATGTCATGCTGCAATTATTTCTCGAGAGCTTGGCATTCCATGTGTTATTGGTACAGTTGATGGAACAGAAAAAATAAAAAACAGTGCAAAAGTCACAGTTGACTGTTCAGAAGGCGTAGGAAACATCTACGATGGTCTTTTAAAATTCAAAATAGAAGAAACCAAACTTGATAGCATCCCTAAAACTAGAACCAAAGTCATGATGAATGCAGCAATACCCGAGAAAGCATTCCAACAAGGACAAATACCAAACGATGGAGTAGGTCTTGCACGTGAAGAATTCATAATAAACAGCCACATCGGAATTCATCCGAAAGCATTACTAGACTATGATGAACTAAAAAACAAAGCAAAAGATGACCCGAAAATTGCTGAAGTAATAGAAAAAATCGATAAAATAAGTGCAGGTTACACCGACAAAAGAGAATTCTTTGTTGATACTCTTGCACGAGGAATAGCAAAAATCGCTGCAGCATTCTATCCACGTGATGTAATCGTACGTATGAGTGACTTTAAAACCAATGAATACGCAAATCTAATCGGCGGATATCTTTACGAGCCAAAAGAACACAATCCAATGATCGGATGGCGTGGAGCAAGTCGTTACTATGACAAAAATTACAAAGAAGCATATGGAATGGAATGCGAAGCTATAAAAAAAGTACGAGATGAAATGGGACTTACAAATGTTAAACCAATGATACCATTCTGCAGAACACCTGATGAAGGAAGAAAAGTCATAGAAACCATGGAAGAATTCGGCCTAAAACGCGGAGAAAACGGACTTGAAGTATATGTAATGTGTGAAATACCAAGTAATGTAGTAGTAGCAGATCAATTCGCAGAAATCTTTGACGGATTTTCCATAGGATCAAATGATTTAACACAACTAACCCTTGGACTAGACCGTGACTCAGATCTAGTGGCACATATATTTGATGAAAGAAACGATGCAGTAAAAAGACTAGTAAAACAAGTCATAGAAACCGCCCATGCACATGAACCCAGACGTAAAGTAGGAATATGCGGACAAGCACCAAGTGATTTCCCAGAATTTGCCGAATTCCTAGTAGAATGCGGAATAGACAGCATAAGTCTAAACCCAGATACAGTAGTAAAAACAAGACTTACCATTGCAGACATGGAAAAAAAACTAGGTAACTAAAAAAACAAATTTTCTTTTTTTTTATTATTTTTTTATTTTACAAAATTTTTTTAATATCTTACCATTATCATTTTTACAAATAAAATGGAAATAATACCTTTAATATATATCAAAAGCAGAAAAAAATATTCTGATTACAAAAATAACAATATACTATCCGATGATGAAATAATAAAAGAGTTATCTGAAAACAAAAATCTGTATCTATACGATATAGATGGAATAAAAGGAAACAAACCAAATCTTTGCACATATCAAAGATTTTCTTCTCTTGCAGAACTCTGGATAGATGCAGCACCAAGAGATCTAGGAGATGTTGTAGATAACCTAATGGCAGGCGGAAATAAAATAATAATTCAAGAAAAAAAATGGATCGATAAAACATTTTCAGAAATAAAAAAAATAACACAAAACAATATTTTTTACAGACTGGATTTTGAAAATAAAAACCCTGAGTTTTATGAAATAATATCAAAACCAGAGATAGATGGTGTAGTGGTTCTAAATAACTATGAATTTATCAGAAATGACTACACTATCGGAAGCTATATAAAAAATCTTGCAGAAAAAACAACAATATATGGTTTCGAAGACAACCCAAAAGATATTTCATACTGGAAAGAAATAAATGCAAAAGGTGTTTTTGTAGAAATAGATAAAATAAAGGAGTTTAAAAAAATAAAATGAATCATGAGGAAAAAATCGTTTTAGCATTTATATACAAAAGAACCGGTAAAGAAGTATTATCCTTCTCAGAGATGTATCTAACTATTTCTATGAATCTTAACTGGTGTAGTCCTATAGAAGCAAAAAACTTTATAAAAAATTGTATAGAAAAAAATTTATTGTTAGAAGAAAAAGAATTTTTAAAACCAAATTTTAAACCTGATGATATTAACATACCTGTGGGTTTTAAACCATCAACAGATTTTTTTGAAAAAAGAAAAAATGAAAAAATAGATGAAAAAAAATTAGAAACCAATCAAAATTTAATATCTGAAATAGCTAAAAAATCAGATAAAGCAATTGAGGAGATTAATGAAGAAATAAAGACTCTTTCAACTGAAAAAAATCTTTTTTTTGATGTAGCAGCATTAATCTACGCCGAAGAATTTGATATAGATCTTAAAGGATATATTAAAAAAATAGAAGAATCTGTTTTTATAGAAAATAAATAATGATTGGTAGTAATAGTACGCCCATGCAGTGACTGCGTCTTATACCCCATGTTATTGGAAGAAGTCCTATTGTTGTTGCAACTATTAATATTAAAAGACCAAATAAACCTGTGAAAAGAAAAACCATGATTGCTATAAAGGAAATGGTTAGTTTTACCATTTTTTTATAAGGAAGTTTAGAGAAATGTTTTGCAAAAATTTTTCCAAATTTTAAAGTTAAAAAATAAGAAAGCGTCCCAGCAAGCAAAACTGCTATTAAAAGAAATGATAGATTATAGGGCATCAAAAGTCTGTTCCATTCTTGGATTGTTATTAGTTCAGCTACAGCAACAACTGCGCCACTTCGTGGTCTAAGAATTACAAAAAGAACCATTACTACAAAAAATGCACATGCAGTGTTAACCGCTGAAAGTGTCACAATGGTTTGTTTTTTGTTAGAATCTGATGTGTTTTCATCACCTGTTTTTCCACGTGCATTCATTGCAAGCACTGTACCAGTAGCTGAAGTAATACCTGGTATAATTGATACAAGCATACCACCTAGGCTGCCTGTAGTTGCTGAAATAATTGATTGTTTTCTTGAGTTTTTATCCAATTTAACATCTTTTATTTCTTGTATTGGTATAGTTGGATCATTTCTTAATGAGTCAAGAAGTGTTGATATACCAAAAAGACCTGTGAGTGCTGGAAACAAAACAGGTGAGTAAAGACCTATTGGTGATTCAACGGGTATTTCAAATATTATTATTCCAAAGATTCCTGAAAGAAAGAATACAAAGATTGCAAAAAGCATTCCTGTAACTTGTGGGTTTATTTTTTTGATATCTTCTATTTTTCCTTTTTCTGTTGCTATCATCAAAAAAGTTATTGCTATCAGTACAGCTAGCATTATCTCTCTTAGTGTTTCATAGAAAAATAAAGGATCTCCTATTATGAATCTTACAGGGAATAAAAGAGCGAAGCAGAATAGTATTGCTCCGTAGCTTCCAAGAGCGGAAAGAGACACTGCTTCGAATCCTTTTCCTTCAATAAGTAGGCTGTGTGCTGGTAGAACGGATAGTGCTGTGTCTGCATCGGGTACGCCGAGAAAAGTTGAGGGGATACAATCGAGGAAAGTATGACTCAAGCTACAGCTTATTATATAGATCGCTATTAGTAGAAATATGAATTCTTGGTTGAAGCCGTAGTTTGTTAGAAAACTAAAACTTGAAATGATGAGAGTTGAGAGTGATAGTAGTATTACTGCTATGTTGTTGACATGAAGGCCTGGTATCAGACCAGTTAGCACGCCTGTAAATACTCCTGAGATGCAAAAGATTATGGCCAGTAGTAAGTCAATCAAGTGTATCCCTCACGTGCTATGAATTTTTGCTTTTTAGTTGATATCTAAAGTTTGTTTCATCGTATTCAAAGGTTGCATGTATTGTTATTTTTTGGTTGGTTTGTAGATTTTGTTGTGTGATATTTGAAAAAACAGCAGGTATTATGTATGTCTCGTTTATATCTGTTAAATAGATTAGATTACCGTAGATTTCTTTTATTTTTCCTGTAACGTTTACATTTAAATTTATGTATTTTTCCGGTTTTTCTGTTAGTTGTTGAAGAGTTGTTGTATCTCTGTCCCATTTTTTAATTATTTTTAGATAGTCTTTGTTGTTTACGATTATTTCGTATTCTCCTTGGTATTTTTGGACTCCGCCTTGTGCTTGTATTTTGTCTCCTTTTTCTATGTCTATTGCTTCTTCTGAAAATATTTTTGTTGTGTGATTTTTTTGTTTTATGGTTATTATTTGGCTTCCTTGTTGAGTTGTGAAATAGTCTGTTGCGATGCCTGTTATTATTACTTCTTTTCCTTCGTATTCTGGTATTTTAGAAATGGATATGGGTTTAGGTTTTGATAAGGTTGATAGTGAATATAGTATTAGTATGCCGATTATGGCAAATAGTATTGATAGGTGTTTTAATTTCATATTTATTGGCTTTTTAAATAGTATTTTCTATATTTAAATATTGTTTTAATTTATCATATACAGTTTAAAAGAAAGTATTAAATATTATTAACAATTGTTAAATTTAAATGTAAGGTATTAGTAGTAAAATTTATATTATACCTTTAATTCTTTGAAAAAAAACTGGTGGAAATCATAAAATGAATAATAGAGAGATAACACTTAAAATTTCAGAAGCATTCCAACAAGATGTAGGATACGGAAGAGCACGAATTGACAACCAAACAAGAGTTGAACTTGACTTGTCAATAGGCGATGTAATAGAAATAGAAGGAAACAAAAAAACAGCAGCAGTAGTATGGAGAGCACATCCTACAGATGAAGGGAAAAAAATACTTAGAGTTGATAATTTAACAAGAAAAAACTCTGGAGCTGGCCTCGGCGATAGAGTAACAATAAGAAAAGCAGATGTTCAATCCGCAAAACAAGTAACATTAGCCCCATTAATATCAAAAGGACAACAAATCCAATTCGGCCAGGGAATAGATCACCTTATAAAAAAAGGACTCCTCAAACGCCCAATACACAAAGGAGATAATGTTATAATCCCCGGTATAGCACTTTTTGGAAGTAGCCTTCCCTTTGTAATATTAAATACAAACCCAGGTGGCATTGTATCAATAAGTGAAGAAACTTCTATTAACGTTAAAGAAGAAGCAGCAAAAACACAAGATATAGAAGGACCAAGTGTTAGCTACGAAGATATCGGAGGTTTACACGAAGAAATTTCAAGAGTTCGTGAAATGATAGAGCTTCCTCTTAAACACCAAGAACTTTTTGACCGTCTAGGAATAGATCCGCCGAAAGGAGTGCTTCTGCATGGACCGCCAGGAACAGGAAAAACTTTAATTGCTAAAGCAGTAGCAAATGAATCAGGTGCAAACTTTTACACAATAAACGGCCCAGAAATTATGAGTAAATATTACGGCCAAAGCGAAGAAAACCTAAGAAAAGTATTTGATGAAGCAGAAAAAAATGCTCCATCAATTGTATTCATCGATGAAATCGATGCTATCGCAGGTAAACGAAGTGAAACACATGGAGAAGTAGAAAAACGAGTGGTTTCCCAATTACTAACCTTAATGGATGGGCTTAAAGGACGAGGAAAACTAATAACAATAGGAGCAACAAACATACCCGATCAAATAGACCCTGCACTTAGACGACCTGGAAGATTTGATCGTGAAATACGAATCGATGCACCAGATCGAGATGGTAGAAAAGAAATACTTCAAATTCATACACGTGGAATGCCACAAGCAGAAAGCGTTGATCTTGACAAACTCGCTGATATAACCTATGGATATGTTGGCGCAGATCTTGCAGCACTCGCTAGAGAATCTGCAATGAATGCATTACGACGGTATCTACCAGAAATAAATCTAGAAGAACCAATACCTGTAGAAGTACTGGAAAAAATGGAAGTAACAATGGATGACTTTGTAAATGCTCACAGAGGCATAGAACCATCCGCTATGCGTGAATTTATTGTTGAAGTCCCAAAAGTTTCATGGAAAGAAGTAGGTGGTCTGGAGGATGCTAAACAAAACCTAAAAGAAGCAGTAGAATGGCCTCTAACAAAACCAGAAGTATTCAAAAAAATGGGGATAGAAACACCTAGTGGAATACTACTATACGGTCCACCAGGAACAGGTAAAACACTTCTCGCGAAAGCCGTTGCACATGAATCCAAAGCAAATTTTATATCAATAAAAGGACCAGAGGTAATGAGTAAATGGGTAGGAGAAAGCGAAAAAGCAGTAAGGGAACTATTTAAAAAAGCAAAACAAGTAGCACCAACCATTGTATTCTTAGATGAACTAGACAGCATAGCTCCAAAAAGAGGAGCTTATTCGGGTTCGCATGTAACCGATAGCGTGGTAAATCAACTTCTAACAAGCATAGATGGTCTTGAAAGCATGGAAGGCGTGGTAATCGTAGCTGCAACCAACAGACCAGATATAATTGATCCAGGCTTACTTAGACCCGGTCGTTTCGACAGATTAATATTAATACAATCACCAGACCTTGAAGCACGACGGGAAATACTAAAAATACACACAAAAAATATGCCTCTATCCGAAAACGTAGACCTTAATGAAATTGCAGATTTAACAGAGAACTATTCAGGTGCAGACATAGAATCACTATGCCGTGAAGCAGCAATGCTTGCCATAAGAGAAAACGATCAAGCAGACACAGTCCACAGAAGACATTTCGAAGAAGCAATGAAATCAGTTAGCGCATCAATAACTGAAAACATAAAAAAATTCTACATGAAACTTTCAGAGGAAATAGGTAAAGGAGTATCACAAAAAGACGTAAAAGAAAGAGATGTAGCAGTAGCATAAAAAAAGATAAAAAAACAAATTTTTTTATCTTTTTAAGGGAAAAATCATAAAAATATAAAAACACATTCATTATATGACTATCAATATAAAATATAGGAGGTAAAAAAATAAATGAAAGTAACAGAAGATGAGCTTAGAGGTAAAACAGTAATGAGCGAAGAAGGACTATACCTTGGCGTTATGAGAAACGCTACAACAGATAAAAAAACAGGTGAATTATTAAATATACTTGTAGAACCTTCTGAAGATGTAGATCCAAGATTATATCATCTTGATGATCATGGACAGCTCGTGTTTCCATTTAACTCAATCAAATCAGTAAAAGATGTTGTAATAATTGGTGGACAGTAAAAAAACCCACCATTAAAAACAACATTTTAAAAAAAAAGTTTTACCAGCCATCAAGTATTTTTGGGTTTTCAAAAATTTTATCAAGACTATCTTGAAAAGAAACAAAATCAGCGCCATCCAGAGCTCTATGATCAATAGTAAGAGTTAATGGTAGTATTTTTCTTATACCAATTTTTTTCTCCCCATTTTTATCAGTAAAAACACCGGGTCTATCCTGAACTGCATTAATTGCTATAGCAAAAACCTGAGGGCTTATTAAATCAAGAAGAGTTATCCCTCCTCTTTGATGCCTGAAAACACTACCAATATTTGAAACCAAAACACTAGCATCAAAAATATCACCAGGAGTAATTTTATCTTCATCAGGTGTTTTAAGATATTTCTTTTTTTCTTTTCTAGAAATTTTAATACGGCTTTTACCAACAAAAGAACTAAATAATTGACGGATGACACCTAATTTTAAATGTTTGAGATTATAATATAATTGTTTTTTTGCAACAAAATACTGCATAACTTCAACGTTTGTATTTTTTATTTTTCTACGTAAGTCTTTGATTTCATCAGCAATATCCTGTAATGTTTTTTTACCAACATCATGAATAACAGGTGAAATCATACGATAATCTGGAAGAAGCCAAGGTGTTGCTATACTTATTTCTTTAAGATGATGGTGTTTGCCTACCGCTGTTTTATAATTATAATTCAGAAGAGAGTTTAATTTTGGTGAATCTTTTAAAGCTTCAGCTATGGTTTTAAGCATAACAACAGTAAAAGTAATTGGTGATTTTTTTTCAAGTTTTTCTCGGATTTTTAAGTAATAATTATGAAAATCTGTGATATCAGGTTCATAAAGATATGTTGCGTGTGGTGCATTTTTCCAAGAATCTTGTGTTGCAAACGCAGTAACCCTTCGGTTGATATCGAAAAGATGTGTTCTATGTATTGTTAGTTTTTTTCCAACCAAGCTCATTTTTATGTAAAACCTTTCAAATTTTTTAAACAGGATACAAAAGAAGGTGTTATAATAATTTATCCCTAAAAGAGTATAAAAAATGTTGCGATTTAAAAACAAGACAGACCCCTCTATTTCCATTGGAAATATAAAGTTTGTAACTTTGGAAAAATAGAAAAATAAATAAATGGAAAAATAGTCTGATAGTTATCTTTTTTTTAGTATTTGAATATTCTCATTTTTAAAATTATATTAATAGAAAAATCATATTATTTTTTTAAAAATTTATATAACACAAAAAGTTTTTCCAGTTGAAATAAAGGCCTCTCCCTAAGCATGGTTTTATAGATATATGGAAGTAAAAAAATTATTCTTAAAAAGTTTTTAATACACAACTAACATTACATTAGGATTTACGGGGGAATATTTTAACGGTCAAAAAAAACACAGTAACAAGTGACATCTTTGGAAAACTGCTGAAAACCGAAGGTTTATTTGTGAATAGAGAGGCCATGAGACCTTCGTATATGCCTGAAGTTTTACCTCACAGAGATGAAGAAGTAAACACTCTTGCATCTGTTTTAGTACCTGCTCTTCGTGGTGAAACTCCTTCGAATGTTTTTATTTATGGTAAAACTGGGACTGGTAAGACTGCTGTAACAAAATATATCGGTAAAGAACTTTTAAAAAAAGGGAATGAAACTGGTAAAGATGTAAACTTTATCTATATAAATTGTGAAGTTGTTGATACACAATATAGGCTTTTACAGAATATCGCAAACCATTTCATAGATGACTGGTCTGAAAGGATACCTTTTACTGGCTGGCCAACTGATGAAGTATTTGCAAAACTTAAGAAAAAAATTGAGAAACGAGGGGGTGTAACAGTGATCATTCTTGACGAAATTGATAAACTCAAAGGTGACGAAGCACTATATAATTTGTCAAGAATCAACTCTGATTTAGAAAACTCTAAAGTCTCAATTGTGGGAATATCAAATGATTTAAAATTTACAGAGTTTTTAGATCCTCGCGTAAAATCTAGTCTTGGGGAGGAGAACATGATTTTTCCTCCATATGATGCAGGAGAACTCCAGGATATACTTCATCAAAGAGTCAATATAGCATTAAAAACTGATGTAGTTGAAGATGGGGTAGTTTCTCTTTGTTCAGCTCTTGCTGCTCAAGAGCATGGTGATGCTCGTCGTGCATTAGATTTGTTGCGCATGGCTGCTGAGCTTGCTGAACGTGAAAACTCACCACGTATAACCAAAAAATATGTTCGTTTCGCTCAAAACAAAATTGAAGTAGATAGAATTATTGAAGTTGTTAGAACTCTTCCTACTCAATCAAAGCTTATTTTATTCGCTATTCTTCTGCAGGAGAAACATAATAAACAAACAGAAAAAGCTAGTGTAATTACCACTGGTGAAGTTTACAGTATCTACAAGACTATATGTAAAAGAACTAGAACTGATTGTTTAACGCAACGTCGTGTCGCAGATCTTATTTCAGAGCTTGATATGCTTGGAATCATTACGGCTCGTGTTATTTCAAAAGGTCGTTATGGCCGAACCCGTGAAATAAAAATGTCATCATCTGGCGAAGATATAACAGAAATCCTTCAAGAAGATGATGTTATCCAGGATCTTTCTAATTATAGGTTTCAAGGGCAAACTAGACTTATTTAGAAAAATGAATAACAATTTTAATCTATTATTTTTTTAATTTATAATCTTAGAATTTCTAAAAACTGTTAATTTCATATAATTCAAAATTTAAAAATTATTTTAAACATTTAATGAATATTAAACTATGATTTGTTTATGAGTTTGTCAAAAAAAATTTCTATATTGATTTTAATAATTGGTTGTTTATTTAGTTTTATATTAATACCACTACAAGAGATTTATAGATATGAAAAAGAGTTTCCCCGCAAGGAGTTTGAATACGATTCTTCTTCTCCTCTTCCAGAATCAGATCAAAAATATCATTGGGAACAAAGATATGGAGATCGAGAAGAATATCCTGAAACAATTTATCCAATATCTATAATTATGTTTATTTCATGGTTCTTTTTAGCTGCCTCATTTTGGGTTAGAGATAATTTAAAACAGGATATTTTTGGTAAAAATCCAATCAACAAATGGGAAGTTAAGAGAAATATTTACAATCCCTCAACTGCTTATAGAATTAAATATGGTGGGTTAATATTATTGCCTGTGATTTTTATTATTGAAGGTTTTTTATTAGAGTTATTTGATTTTGATTCCGTTCAAATTATTTTAGCAATTTATAGTTTTTTTGCCGCAATTATTATGATTGTTATAATGATAAAAAGTAAGATTTTTTTGACAGAGAACTATGACTTTAGAGATGGATTTTGGTACAAAAAATAATTAATTTTGCTATTTAACACAATCTGCTCTTTTTTCTTTATTTAATTCCTGACCCAGTCTTTTTATTTTATCACGTAAAAATATTGCTTTTTCAAAATCAAGTTCATCTGCTGCTTTTTTCATCTCAGCTTCCACCTCTATTATCATATTTGGTATGTCTTTTTTTGGAATATGTTTTATGTCTTTTATTTCAACCTTTTTTTCTTGTACTGGTTTAATAATTGTTTGTGGTGTGATATTATGTTTTTTGTTGTAGTCTAGTTGTATCTTTCGTCTTCTATTGGTTTCGTCTACTGCTTTTTCTATTGAATCTGTGATATTATCTGCATACAGCACAACATGACTGTTGACATTTCGAGCTGCTCTACCAATTATCTGAATAAGACTTCGTTGATCACGCAAAAAACCTTCCTTATCTGCATCCAGTATCCCGATAAAACCAACTTCTGGAATGTCTAGTCCTTCACGAAGTAAGTTGATACCTACAAGTACATCGAATTTTCCAAGACGAAGCTGCCTTATTATTTCAGATCGTTCTAGAGTATCTATTTCTGCGTGAAGATACCGTGTTTTAATTCCTTTCTCTGCAAGATAATTAGAAAGCTCTTCAGCAAGTCGTTTTGTAAGAGTTGTTACAAGAACCCGATCATTTTGTTTTATGGTCTTTTTAATTTCTTTTATAAGATCAGGAATTTGCCCTTCTACACTTCTGATTTCTACTTTCGGATCAACTAGACCTGTGGGACGTATTATTTGTTCTACAACTTGACCTGAAACATTTAGTTCATAGTCACCAGGTGTAGCTGAAACAAAAACAACGTTTTTCATATATTCTTTGATTTCATCAAATTTTAATGGTCGGTTATCAAATGCACTCGGCAGTCTGAAACCATAATTTATTAGTGATTTTTTTCTTGAATAATCACCTTTGTGCATCCCATGAATCTGAGGTATAGTACGATGACTTTCATCTATAAACATTAAAAAATCATCAGGGAAATAATCAAGTAAACAAAATGGTTTTTCACCTGGTTTTCTTCCATCCATATGTCGTGAATAGTTTTCTATTCCTTTGCAGAAACCGGTTTCCTCTATCATTTCTATATCATACAAAGTTCTTTGTTTCAGTCTATGTGCTTCTATCATATCTAGTTCTTTAAGACGTTCACGTAATTCATTTTTTATTCCTTTAACAGCTCTTTTTTGTTTATCCTCTGGTATTACAAAATGTTTAGCAGGATAAACATAAAGATATTTGAATTCATCAACTACCTCCCCTGTTATCTTATCAAGTTCAACTATTTTATCGATTTCATCACCAAATAATTCAAAACGGATGATATTATCATAATAACCTGGTATGAGGTCAACAGTATCACCTTTCACTCTAAAACGACCCTGCTGCAGTTCGAAATCATTTCGTTCATACTGCATGTTTACCAGATGATCTATTAATAGACGCCGGCTGATGTCTTCCCCAACTTGGAATTCATAACCCAATTTAAGGTAATCCTTTGGATTTCCGGCACTGTAAATACATGACACAGATGCAATAACTATTACATCTTTTCTTGATAAAAGAGAAGCTGTGGCAGATAATCTCATCTGCTCAATTTTAGGGTTAATATCTGCATCTTTTTCGATATACATGTCTTTTTCTGGAACATACGATTCGGGTTGATAATAATCATAATAGCTAACAAAATATTCAACACGATTCTTTGGAAACAGCTCTTTGAATTCGCTATAAAGCTGACCTGCAAGAGTTTTATTATGCGCAATGATAAGAGTAGGTTTTTGAACCTGCTCTATCACATGAGCCATTGTAAAAGTTTTACCGCTACCGGTTATGCCAAGTAATGTTTGAAGGTTTTCGCCCTTTTTAAAACCTTTAACCAGTTTTTCAATAGCTTTAGGCTGAGAACCACTTGGTTTAAATTTTGAAACCAACTCAAACTTTTTCATCTTTCCACCAGTTTTTTACTTCTAAGTAATCGATTATATTTAATAGCAAAACGATGAGCTTCATCACGAATTTCTTGAAGATAATGTAAACCCTTATCTTTTTCATCCAAACGGAGAACCTTTTTTTCACCCGGCATATAGATTTCTTCAAACTCTTTAGCTATACTAATCAAAGGAACCTGAAAACCAAGTTTTTTTAACTCATTCCATGCCGCATTAAGCTGTCCACGTCCTCCATCAATAACAATCAAATCAGGAGGATCAATATCTTCGTTTTTAACTCGAGAGTAACGTCTACGAACAACTTCAGAAATTGCTGCAAAATCATCAACTCCTTCAACACTCCGAATTTTAAAACGACGATAATTTTGCTTATCCGCCCGCCCGTTTCTAAACTGAACCATTGATCCAACTGTACTAGTACCACTTAGATGAGATATATCAAAACACTCTATAACATTAGGATATTCATTTAAATTCAAACTGTTTTTTAAAGCCTTAACCTTTCTACTATCCTTAAAAAACACTCTTTCAATATTTTTTTCAACCAATTCTAAAAGTTGTTTTTTTTCACCACGTTTAGGAACTTTAACATGTACTTTATCACCTCTTATTTTATTTAAAAACAAAATCAAAGAATCATCAACAACTCTTGGAATAATTAATTCTTTTGGAACAGGATTTTCTGAATAAAACTGAATAAGAAAATCATCAAAAAAACCCTCATCATGATTGTTTTCAAAAACAAACTCATTTTTATTAGTAAGAGTGCCCTTATAAACATTAAAAACCATCAAATAAACAACATCTTCTTTCATAACAAAATTTATGATATCTTCATCATATTTTTTTTCACGCTGCATTTTTTGTCTTTCAGAAAGATATTCCAATGCTTTAATCTGC
Organism: uncultured Thermoplasmatales archaeon; assembly: GCA_964384785.1. GTDB lineage: Archaea > Thermoplasmatota > E2 > DHVEG-1 > DHVEG-1 > JAZKSG01. The sequence continues at coordinate 21,249 of CAYLLH010000046.1, forward strand.
TCTCTTACTCTTAATGCTTTTTCATATTTTTTACCTTCAGAAAATTTTTTCATGTCCGATTTGAGTTTTTTTATCGAATCCGAAACATGACCTGACAAGACCATTTTAACATTATCAACTTTTTCTTTGTATTCCTCCTTGGTTATATTTTGTATACAGGGAGCATCACATAGACCTATATGAAAACGCAAACAAGCTCTTTTTGGAAGACGTTTGCAGGTTCTTAATGCAAATGTTTTTTTGATAAAACGAAGAATATAATCACGTTCTTGAGCTGAAACAAAAGGGCCAAAATAATCGCCTTTTGTTTTTTTTCTACGATCTATAAAAATACGAGGAAATTTTTCATCGCTAATACATATATATGAGTGGCTTTTAGCATCTTTTAATCTTACATTATAATGTGGTTGATATTTTTTTATAAGTGTGTTTTCTAAAACTAAAGCTTCAACTTCAGTATCAGTGATTATAAAATCCAGGTTTTTTACATGACGAAGCATAGCCTGAGTTTTTGTATCTAAATCTTTTTTTTGGAAATATGACCCCACTCGTTTTTTGAGGTTTTTTGCTTTTCCAACATAAATTACATTATTTTTTTTGTTTTTAAAAAGATAGCAACCTGGATCTTTGGGAATAGTTTCTAAATTAAACATTTTTTATCATTTTTTTGAAAATAAAGGTTTTATTACTTTTCCAGTATGACTTTTTTTTACATCAATAATTGATTCAGGTGGCCCTTGAGCTACTACTTCACCGCCCATGTCTCCGCCATCTGGTCCAAGATCTATAATATAATCTGCGCATTTAATTACTTCAAGGTTATGTTCTATTACAACAACGCTGTTTCCTTTACCAACAAGGTTGTTTAAAACATTTATAAGTTTTTTTACATCATGAAAATGAAGACCTGTTGTGGGTTCATCAAGTAGATAAAGTGTTTTTCCTGTGCTTCTTTTTGATAGTTCTCTAGTTAGTTTGATACGTTGAGCTTCTCCACCAGAAAGGGTTGTACTGCTCTGACCAAGTTTTATATAACCAAGTCCTACCTGATTTAATGTTTCAAGTTTTCTTTTAACAACAGGTATGTTTTTAAAAAAATCCTGAGCTTCCTCCACTGTCATATCAAGTACTTCTGCTATGTTTTTATCTTTGTATTTTACTTCAAGAGTTTCCTTATTGTAACGTTTTCCTTTACATTCCTCACATTCGATGTAAACATCTGGTAAAAAATTCATCTCGATTTTTATTAATCCATCTCCTCTGCATGCTTCGCATCTTCCACCTTTAACATTGAAACTAAATCGACCTGGTTTATACCCACGTCTTTTTGCTTCAGGGGTTTTAGCAAAAAGTTGTCTAATTCCATCAAAGACTTTGGTATACGTTACAGGGTTGCTTCTTGGTGTTTTACCGATGGGGCTTTGATCTATTACTATTACTTTATCGATTTTTTCATCAAAAACAATGTCATCATGATCGCCGGGTCTTTCTCTTGATTTGTATAGTTTTTTCTTAAGTCCTTTGTAAAGGATGTCATAAACTAATGTTGATTTGCCGCTACCTGAAACACCGGTTATCAGGGTTAAAAGCCCGATTGGGATGTCAACATCTATGTTTTTAAGATTATGTTCTCTGCAACCAAGAAGATGAATGTATTGGTTTGAAAAACGAGTTTTTTCTGGTGTTTCGATCTCAAGTTTACCTGAAAGATATTTACCTGTTAATGAAGCAGGGTTTTTCTCTATCTCAGATGGACTTCCCTCTGCAACTATTTTTCCACCATGTATACCTGCACCGGGTCCCATATCTATTACATGATCTGCATGACGTATTGTTTCTTCATCATGTTCTACAACAATAAGTGTGTTACCTAGATCTCTTAGGCTATGGAGTGTGTCAATTAGTTTTTTGTTATCTTTTTGATGAAGACCGATAGATGGTTCATCAAGAATGTATACTACACCCATCAAGTTTGAACCGATTTGTGTGGCAAGTCTGATTCTTTGTGCTTCTCCTCCAGATAGGGTGCCCGCGCTACGTGATAAGGTAAGATAGTTAAGACCTACTTTATCAAGAAAATCCAGGCGTTCTTTGATTTCTTTTAAAATCCTCCATGCTATTTCTTCATCTTTTTTATCAAGAATAAGAGTTTTAAAAAAACGAATAGATTCCTTAATGGGCATTTCTGTTACATCACTTATTGATTTATCTCCTACTTTTACAGACAAAACTTTTTCTTTCAAACGTTTGCCTTTGCAAGTTGGGCATGGGCTGACTCTCATAAATTTTTCAAGGGTTCTGCGTCTGTAATCTGATTCAGTTTGTTTATGAAGTCTTTCAGATTGAGGTATAAGCCCCTCCCATTTTTTACTCCCTGACCATCGGCTTTTTCCTCGTCGCATAGAAAAATCAAAATTTATTCTCTCAGAGGAACCATACATTAACGCATTATATTGTTTCTCTGTAAGATTTTTTATTGGAGTAAATATATCAAAACCAAAATGTTTTGCAACAGCTCCAAGATATTTTATTCTCCATCTATCATGAACTCCGCGATAAAGTTTTATGGCTCCATCGGCAATGGATTTAGTTTTATCAGGTATAATCAGGTCTTGATCAAAATCCATTTTTATTCCAAGACCATGACAGTCTGGGCACGCGCCAAATGGGCTGTTAAATGAAAACATACGTGGTTGAAGTTCTTCAAATACCATGCCACAAACAGGGCAAGCCATTTTTGAAGAATACAAACGCTCATTTTCATCTTTATCTAAAACTATTAAAAGCCCATCTGATTTTTTTAAAGCATTTTCACATGCTTCAGTTAAACGAGAATCCTCTTTAACATTTAACCTGTCTATTACTATTTCTATATCATGTTTTTTGTAACGGTCAAGTTTAATTTCCTCATCGGTTCTATAAAGTGCATTATCGACCCTAACTCGTGTGTATCCTTCTTTATTTAAATCTTTAAAAAGTTGTTCATATGTTCCCTTTTTTTGTCTAATTATTGGTGATAAAATAATGATTTTTCTAGAGAAATCTTTGCTTATTTTTTTTGAAATCTTTTGAGGTGTTTGTGATTCAATTTTTTTATTATGCTTGGGGCAATGTGGTGTTCCTACTCTAGCAAAAAGAAGCCTCAGATAATCATATATTTCTGTTACCGTTCCAACTGTACTACGAGGGTTTTTACTAGTAGTTTTTTGTTCTATAGATATCGCTGGGGACAAACCCTCTATACCATCCACATCTGGTTTACTCATTAGACCTAAAAACTGACGTGCATAAGATGAAAGCGATTCAACATAACGCCTCTGACCCTCGGCATAAATTGTATCAAAAGCAAGAGTGGATTTTCCACTACCTGAAAGTCCAGTAATTACTACAAAATTATCTCTTGGTATTTCGACATTGATATTTTTTAGATTATGTTCCCTGGCACCTTTAATTAGTATGTTTTTCAACTGCTATTTTGCCTCCTAAGAGCAGATTTTTTTAATTTATGTAATTTAGCTATGATTTAATAACCCAAAAGGGGAGATAACCGAAACTATTAACTATTGTTAAAACTTTTGTTGTAAAAAGTATGATATATGGGGGAACCGGGTGGCACAAAACGAATGCATGTTTTATAACATTCAAAACCTTTTTTGTGACAATTAATAATGAATTATTTTATTCTTCCATTAGTTTTTTTTCGAGGAATCGGAATCGGTAAGACCCATCCATAAATCTTCTTCTATCTTTTTTCTTTGGTCCACCGGACTTCCCCCAATAAAATGGTATAGTCTTCAGTGTTTTTAAACTTTTAGTAAAATTTTATAAAATATTTAAATAAACCAGAGGTTATGCAAAAGATAAAGTATATATTTTTTAAAAATAAAAAAAATAGAAAAAATTTTTTAGTTTTTATACCCGCCTATCTTTAGTGTAGGATCGCCGAATAGAACCAATTGTTGTACTGTTTTTGCGTGTCCTTCAGGTAAGTTAAACATGTCTTCTTCGAATGTGTGTATATAACTTTTTTGAGTGTTCATAAACGCATCTCCTAGTATTTCATGACCTTCTGTTCCGTATTGTCTGAAAAATTCTGTGGTTATCCAGGCATCACCGCCATCAGATGTACAGTTTTCACCTAACCGCCCATATCCAAGACCTGTATTTCCAAGGGTTGCTATTGCGCCTTTATTTGGAAGGCTTATTAGTCTCCAGCTGTAGCATTCTGATACAGGTGCACCATATGTCCACATCATTGTTTCTTTTCCTTTGAATATTATGCCCGGAAGTATTTTATCTAGTAATGGGCTTGATTCAATCATTTTTTCAATTGCACTGAAATAAAGTTTGTATATCCCATGTCCAATTGATTTAATCATTGAAACATTGAACTGGCTGTTATGGCAACCGCCTACAACAACAACTGGTAGTTCGTCGCCATTAGATAGTTTGTTCATCGGGAATAAAGGAGTTTCAATAAATGGTGGGAATAATTTCATGTTTGTGACTGCTAGACCATCAACGCCTCCATATCTTCTGTCCCCTGGTACTCCGGGGTAGTGATCAGCCCATACATTTGGGCTTCCATGACCTGACATGAAAACAAAACCCGCTCCTTTACTTAAAGCGTTAATAACACTTTGTTGACCCGTAAGACCGCCGTTTGATGCCCAATATATTTCTTTTTTGAATTCATCAGGCATATAATACAACGCACCACCTCTTCCATTTAACACTTTTTGACCTGTTACCCATTCTCCTTCATAGTATGTTTCTGTGTTGTATCTCCATTCTGAGAAAACTGTTTCGTTTTCCTCGTTTAAGATCCATACTTTAATGTCGGTGAGATTTCCGTATGGTATTGGATTATATGATTTACCGCGAATATGCATGATTCCATTAACATACTCAATGTCTGTCCAATGTGAAAAATCATTTCCATATGCTAAACTATCGTTTGTATCTATTTTGTCGTTTTTACCAAGAATATCTCCATTAGATGGAACTGTTATTTCAGCTATAGGTAGGTTGGGATAATTGTATTCAGGGTTTTGTAGGTGATCGTCATGAGTAACATGGAGTTCTGTTTTTTTGTCTCGATCTATTTTTATGGTTACCATGTTGATGTTTCCTTCTATTATCTGCCCTTCATCTTCAGCAAAACTTTGTCCATAAATCCTATATTCTCCATCAGATAAACCAGAGGTATTCCATTGGAAATCAAGGTCTTTCTGGTCTAGGAAGCCATCTCCTGAAAAAACCATCATTTTTTTGAACCATTCTTGCCCATAAGTTGTTGTTTCATAGTTTATAATTTTGTCTACAACAATTTTTACTTCTCTTATTGATCTGCAGGGAAGTCTTGAAACTACAACATCTGGTTCTAAATCTATAGGAAGATCATCTTCTACCTTTTGATCTGTTTCATTAAATTTAAAATTCCAAGCTGCAAAAATATCATCCTCATTTGGATCCCAACTTGAAAAATTACCTTCACTGTCATATATATCTGCATAATATAAATCACTAATAACACCAGGGTCATATGTCCTGCCGGCAGAAACTAAAGGATGTTCGGGCTCATCATAAACATTTGTGTATCTAACTGGAACATACCAGTCTTTAACGCCACTGTTTAGATTGTCCCGTGGTTTAGCATAAAACTTGTTTTTCAAACCACCGAATAGTAAAACATATGAAATATTCCAGGTTTCTAAAGCATTTTTTATAAAATATTTAATTTGTTCTGGTTCATCTCTACCTTCTGTTTCAAAATAAACACCATCATAGATTTCTCTAACATTAACAAGTTTTGTAGCAATATTATATTTTTCTTTATGTTCTACAAATCTTTGTAGTTGTCTGTTGAAAGCACGAGGTGCTATTACTAAAAGATCAACAGTATTTTCATCATCAGCATTCAAAGAAGAAGTTTCATATTTTTCAGTACTTATTTGTACAGATATGCCGCCTATACTACTTAATACAAAAACACCTATGATTAAAATAGGCAATAGTTTTTTCATCATTTTTTTATGTCCCCCTTTCTAAATATCTTTATATTACTAATAATTTATAGGTTTATAAATACTATGGTTTGAATTTTATTTTAATATTAAATAGATTTTATAATGAAAGTTCGCCTTTTCTTAAAGCTTCAACAGGAGGAAGCATACTTGCTTTTTTAGCTGGTATCGCTGCTGCTAACACTGATAAAACAATTGGGAGTAATAATGCTACTGCAAGTGTTAACCAGTTTACAATAAAACCAATCTCTAATTGTGTTCCAGCAACAAATTCTACACTTAACCCATACCAGTTTACAAAATTCATCACTAATAATGAAAAAATTATTCCTAGCATTCCTGCTATAAATCCTATTGCTAAACCCTGATACAAAAATATTTTAAAAATCACTCTGTCTCGAGCTCCAAATGCTTTTAGACTTCCTATTTCTCTTGTTTTCCTCATAATTATTGAATCCATGACGTATTTTATTGCAGCGCCACAAAGAAACAATGTTACTGCTATACTTCCCCATAGCATAATTGTTACAACATCTTGCATGCTACCCGCGATATATACAAGAAAATCATGCCAGCTGTATACTTGCATTCTTGGTACAACTGAACTTATTTGTTTTTTGACGTCTTCAGAATGACCCACGGGGTCTAATCTATGAGCAGGTTCAGGTGCTTTAACTATTACTACATCAGCTCGTTTCGGGTTAATTTCTATTGGATGATATCCTTTGAATGTTCCAACACCTGGTATTTCAAGATTTTCTCCTGTGGTTTCCCCGTAGCCTTTGATTTCTCGTACACTGTCAGCATGCATAAACCAGATCATAGCTTCAAGTGTTGGTGTTCCACTGGTGTATAAACCTATTATTTTTACTCTAACTGTTGCATAGCTTGTTTCTTTTCCTGAAACACTTAGTGTTAAGGCAAGTGTTTTACCTACATCAAGTTCAGGGTGTACTTTTGTTGCTGTTTCTCCTATTATTATGGGGTATGGTTTTTCATCATCGAATGGTTTCTCGCCGCTTCCATATGTGAAATCAGGAAGACCCCCGGGGCCTTTTACTTCTATATATAATGGTGTGTGTCCTCTTAATATCGGGTCATCCTCTCTGAAAAAACGTCCTTTTGTAATTTTTTTATGAATTTCTGATATATCTCTTTCTTTCCCCGGATTTATACCTTGTACTGTGCAAGCATCTAGCATACCCTCTTCGGATCCTATACCATAAGCACCTTGCGCTGTCACACGCAAACTAGTCTTATAATCTGGAAATTTTTTTTCAACAGCCTCTGCAATATCACCTGCGTTTTCCAACTCCGGCTCAGTTCCATAAACATCTCTTTTTGTAGTACTTGGATCAACAATCACTGCATCGCCTGTTACTAGTTTAGTGGTATCATCCACAACTTGCATCATATAATTAAGATAAGCATTTTCAAGCATAAACGATGCCATAGTAAGAGCTATAACAACAACAATAATCCCGTAAATTCTTTTATGATCTTTAAGCTCCCCAAAAGCCAAACGACTACTAACACTCAATACAATATTCTCCCAATTTTTTTATTTTTTCATATGACTTTCTTTTAAAATAGTTTTAAAATCTTTATTTTCTTCTTTAGAATCTGCAATTATTCCACCATCTTTTAGCACAATAGTTCGTTTACCATAACTTGCTATATCCATCTCATGTGAAACAAAAACACTTGTTACCTTTCTTTTTTCATTCATTTTAACAAGAAGATTCATAATTTCTTTACTGCTATCTGAATCAAGAGCACCAGTTGGTTCATCAGCAAGAATAAGAACCGGGTCATTAATCAAAGCCCTGGCTATAGCAACTCTTTGTTGTTCACCCCCACTCAGATGAATACCTTTATGATCTGATCGATGCGAAATACCTACCTCTTTTAGTAAAACCCTGGCTTTTTCTTCCAAAGCTACAGGGTCTTTTTTCATAATTAAACCTGGAAGCATAATATTTTCAATAACTGTTAGCCGGGGTATTAGATTATAACTTTGAAAAACAAAACCAATTTTTTCCCCTCTAAGCAATGCTATTTCCTTACCAGTAATTTTTGAAGTATCTTTTTCTTCAACAAAAATTTTACCCGAACTAGGATTATCTAAAAGACCCATACAATGCAAAAGAGTTGATTTCCCACTTCCAGATGCACCAATTACTGAAACAAACTCTCCTGGAAAAATTGTTAAATATACATTATTAAGAGCTTTTACAACATTTCCATACTCTTTATACTCTTTAGTAATTTTTTCAAATCTTAAAATTGGTTTATTTTTAGATAGATCAGTCATTTACCTCTTTCATCTTCTAAAAAAGTGAAACCATTATAAAAAATTATTGAATGAAATATACAAATTTAAAAATTAAAAAAATAAAATGAATATTTTTTTTATCCAACGTAATGTGATACTCCTTTGTCCTCTTCCTTTTTTTCGTTTTCCTTCATTTCAAGAATATCAATTGCAAGAATGACATGAAGAGGTATAATTCGCATTTTTCCTGATAAATCTCCATGTTCATTGTTTAGTTCCATCATTACAGCATTTTCATCTATTCCAATAGACATAAAACCTCTGAAAATTCCTGTTGTTTCAAGGGGTATATCTTTTCCACCTAGGGATATAATTTTGTATTTAGAGCCTTTGGTTAATTCCATATGTTGATCATCATTCATTCTAAATCCTTCCTTTGTTCATCAATCAATTTTTGCAAGTGTTCAACTGTTTTACTGTAATTTTCTATTGCTACTTTAATGTGTGCTTCGACAAAATTCCATGCTTTTTCAAGATTTCCATAGCGGAGCCGGTAGGCTTTTTTGTTTTGTTGAGAGTTTTCATCAAAAACATGGATTTCTTCAAGAATATCAAATCCTTTTAATTTATTTAGATGCCTATAAACAGTTGGTTTTGACGTGTTTAATTTATCAGAAATCTCTTCTACATACCATGCTTTAGCAGGATGTTTTAAAAAAAACTCATTAAAAATTTTAAAAGGAATATTAGGATTAGATCCTTTTGATATGTATCCTATTTGTTCAAAAAACTGTTTAGCTACTTGTTCAGGGTCGCCCTCACCTATAAGTGGTGTGTTACTTACTACTTTTATTTCAAATCCCATGATATCAAAACCTCAATAAAAAACTATTTTTTTATGAAATATAATAATTGTTTATTATAGTTTATGCTTTACAAAGAAAACAAAGCATAATTAAAAATTATGAATGTGGCTTTAAATTATTGGATGATATTTTTTGATCTCCCATTCTGTTACTTGGGTTCTATAGTTTTCCCATTCCTGTTTTTTTACATGTAAAAAATTTTTAAAAATATGTTCTCCAAGCACATCTTTTAATAAACTACTTTCTTCCATTAAAGATATTGAATGACCTAGGCTTTCAGGGAGTTGTTTAATTCCATATTTTTCTCGTTCTTTTTCAGATAGTTCATAAATATTTTTTTCAACAGGTTTTACAACTTCCAAATTTTCTTCAATTCCTTTAAGTCCCGCGGCAAGCATTGCTGCAAACTGAAGATATGGGTTGCCTGAAAGATCTGGATTACGAAGTTCACACCGTGTTCCATTGCCTCTGCTTGTTGGAATGCGAATCAATGCACTCCTGTTTCTTTTCGCCCATGAAATATATGTTGGTGCTTCATATCCTGGAACAAGTCTTTTATAAGAATTCACTGTTGGATTAAGTATACAAGTTATTTCTTTGATATATTTTATTAGACCTGCTATAAATTGTTTACATATTTCATTCATCTTTTTTTTATTTTCATCATAAAAAGCATTTTTTCCTTCAAAGGTAAACAATGACATATGTGTATGCATACCTGATCCATTTATACCATAGATTGGCTTTGGCATAAATGATGCATGAAGCTCATGTTTACTAGCAATAACTTTTGTAATATACTTTAAAGTAATAACCCTATCAGCTGTGGTTACTGCATCGGCGTAACGGAAATTTATTTCATGTTGACCATCGGCTACTTCATGATGGGATGTATATGTTTGAATTCCAAGTTTTTCAAGAGCAATAGAAATATCTGCTCTAACTCCTTCTGCTAAATCACGATGAGATAAATCAAAATATCCAGCCCGATCGTTTGGATGTAGAGTTGATCCTTTCCCATCTTTTTTAAAAAGAAAAAATTCGCATTCTGGACCTGTGTTGAAAATATATCCCATTTTTTTTGCTTTGTTCATTATTTTTTCTAAAGCAAATTTTGAATCACCGCTGAATCTTTTCCCATCGGGTTCATAAATGTCACAGTTTAATTTCGCTGTTTTTCTTTTCTCAATTTCTTCAGGTAGAACAATAAAACTTTCCGGATCAGGTTTTGCAATTTTATCTGATTCTTCAATTGTTGCATATCCTGCAATTGATGATGCATCGAAAGCAATTCCTTCATCTAAAGCTTCTTCTAGTCTGCTAGCTGGAATTACTATGTTTTTTGGAAAACCTAAAATGTCAATAAATTGTAGTCTTACAAAAAGTATTTTTTCTTTTTTAGCTATTTTGATAACATCATTTTTTGATATAATTTTTATTCACTCCCAATTTCTATTATAAAAAATGTTTTTGTTTATAGTGTATGTTTTATTGTTATATAAACACTAATTTAATTTTTTAAATTCTGTAGTGCATTCTTAAAAGGATTTTAAGAGCGTCTTTTAATCTTATCTTTTCTATGATTTTTACGATTTTTGACGTATCTATCATAACAAGTTTTTAATATGTGTTGTTGTTACGAATTTTTACCCAGAATGGGAGGATTTTTATGGATAAAGATACAGAGTCCTTTATGGAAAAGGTTATACAAAAAAACCCTGGTGAAAAAGAATTTCATCAAGCAGTTGAGGAAGTAGTCGGAAGTTTAATGCCTTTTGTTAAGAAAAATCCCCGGTATCAGAAGTATAAAATTCTTGAGAGAATGGTTGAACCTGAACGTACAATAATGTTTCGTGTTCCTTGGGTAGATGACAATGGAGAAATTCATGCAAATCGTGGTTATCGTGTTGAGTTTAACAGTGCGATTGGACCATATAAAGGCGGTTTACGTTTTCATCCTAGTGTAAATCTTTCAACACTTAAGTTTTTAGGTTTTGAACAAACTTTTAAAAATTCCTTAACATCTCTGCCTATGGGTGGCGGTAAAGGCGGTGCAGATTTTAATGCAAGAGGGCGATCCGAACAAGAGATAATGAGATTTTGCCAAGCTTTTATGACTGAACTTTGCAAATATATTGGACCAAATACAGATGTTCCTGCTGGTGATATAGGTGTAGGCGGTCGAGAGATTGGTTTTATGTTTGGCCAGTACAGAAAAATTAAAAATGAATTTGTAGGAGTTTTAACAGGTAAAGGTATCAACTGGGGAGGATCACTTATTCGACCAGAGGCAACAGGTTTTGGAGCCACATATTTCGCTCAAGAAATGCTAAAACTTAAAAAAGAAACATTCAAAGATAAGAAAGTTGCACTTTCCGGTTTTGGAAATGTAGCATGGGGTGCAGCATTAAAAATTGATGAAATCGGTGGAAAAGTAGTAACTCTTTCAGGTCCAGATGGATATATTTACGATTCAGATGGAGTTTCAGGTAAAAAAATTGATTATATGCTTGAGATGAGAGCCTCAAATAATGATAGAGTACAAGATTATTC
>CAYLLH010000047.1:0-8053 GCA_964384785.1 uncultured Thermoplasmatales archaeon
GCTACCTCAATTGTTTTTCCTTGAGAAACAGTGCCGACTTCAGGACATTCTGCAACATAATATTTTTTTTCTTTATGAACAACAACGCTAAATGTTTGATTCACAATTAATACTATACCTATGTAGTATTTAATCTTTTTTTGTTAATACGTTGTTGGATGTAGACCATAAACCCTTCGCGTCTGGAAAAAAACTTGTATAAAAAATTAAATAGAAAAGGCTGTTATGGAAGCTTTGAAGATTTAACAACCATAAAAAAAATAAAGTATGATCATGGAGTGATGATAGTAAATGAAAGGATTAATCCCTGCAGCTGGTATGGGTACAAGATTAAAGCCTATTACGTTAGCTATTCCTAAAGAGCTTTTGATGATTGGTGATAAAGCGGTTATTGAATACGTGATAGATGCGATGAAAACCGTGGGGATAACTGAGATCACCGTTGTTGTCGGCTGGCGTAAACATGCAATACTAGATTATCTAGGATCTGGAGAGCGTTTGGGTGTAAAGATTTCTTATGTTGTTCAAGACGAGCGTAATGGTCTTGCAAAAGCCGTGAGTGCCGGAAAACATGTGATCAATGATGAATCATTCTTAGTGGTGTTAGGTGATGATTTTTTTTATCCGAAAACGTTTTTACAGGATATTTTAGCGTTTCATAAAGCACAAGGTGCGGATGCAACGATTGGTGTAGCTAAAGTAAAAGATGTAACCCGGCATGGGATTATTAAGCCAGGGGAAAATAATGAGATCGTTGATATTGTGGAAAAACCAGCAATGGAGGATGCACCTAGTGATCTTGGTTGTATGGGTGTGTATATTTTTAATCCAGTTATTTTTGATGCAATCCGTAAAACAAAGCCAGGTTATAAAAAAGAATATCAGTTGACTGATTCTATTAAGATTCTAGTAGAAGAAGGTTTTAAGGTCTTGTATTCTCAGATTGATGGTGAACACATTGATGTAGGAACGCTTGAAGATTATCGGAAAGCAAATAAGTATCTGTTGAGTAAGTCCTTGGATTAATGGAGCTTTTAATATCATGAACGAAAAGGCGAAACGTGGTTTGGTTTCTGTTGTTATTCCTACGATTCCATCTAGAAAAGATGATCTTAACCGGGCGTTAGATTCAGTTAAGAATCAAACATACCAGTATATCGAAATCATTGTTGTTGATGAAGGGCTACCTGCATGTGATCAAAGAAATATTGGTATAAAACGATCCACTGGTGAATTCATTGCGTTTCTTGATGATGATGATATTTGGCTTCCTGAAAAAATAGAGGAACAAGTTGCATTGTTGAATAAAAAAGAGTTTATTGATGTTGGTCTTTGTGTTACTTGGATTTTAGATAAAAGATTTGGGACAGAACGAGTCAATAAAACACCTGAGATTATTACTCATGATTATGTTTTAGATGCGTTTAATCTGCAGTCGACATCTGCATATCTTTTTCGATCTATTCAATTAAAAAAAACAGGCGGTTTTGATACATCTTTATCTTCGGCTCACGAGTATGATTTAGCTATTCGTATATCTAAAAATAATCCAATTGTTACCGTTCCTAAAGCGTTAGTCGTTCAACATGGGACAAAAGGTCAGATTTCTGAGAACTGGAAAGGAAAAATTCAGGGTATGCTTGGTATTTATAAGAAATATCATAAAGAATATACAATTAAAAACCATTTGAAACTATTAGGAATTATTTGTTTGTACCTGTCAGCATATTTTATTGGAAATCGTATTCATTTATTTATTATTCCATTTAAAGAAAAGACTTGATAAAAAATAGATTGTATTAGTTCTTACTTATCCTACATCTCTTTGATGCCATAATATTTTAGATACCATTCTACAAACTTTTCTAAGCCTTCTTTTAGACTTGTTTTTGGATTGAAATCTAGTAATTTTTGTGATTTTTTGATATCTGCATAGGTTTCTTTCATATCACCTAGTTGAAGTGGAAGCATATTTTTTTCTACTTTTTTTCCAATTTTTTCTTCAAGGATATGAATGAAATCTAATAGATTCACGGGTGTGTTGTTTCCGAGGTTAAATATTTCATAATCATTTTTTTTGTTAATACTTGAAATAACACCCTCTACGATATCATCAATATAGGTGAAATCTCTTTTCATATCACCGTGATTATATACATCGATTGTTTCATCTTTTACAATTTTTTCAGTAAAGCTATAATATGCCATATCTGGTCTTCCCCATGGACCATACACTGTAAAAAAACGTAGACCTGTCATTGGAATGTGGTAAAGATGATGATATGAGTATGCCATGAGTTCATTAGCTACTTTGGTTGCTGCGTAAAAAGAAGCTGGTTTATTGACGGTGTCTTCAACTGAAAAAGGAACTTTTTTATTACCTCCGTAAACACTAGAAGAGGAGGCAAATACCAAGTTTTCAATGTTAGACTGTCTAGCTATTTCTAAAATATTGGTAAAGCCTTCTAGATTTGATTGTTGATAAGCAAAAGGGTTTTTTATTGAGTAACGAACACCTGCTTGAGCCGCTAGATGACATATCTTATTTATTGTATTTTTCTCAAAAATGGTTTGTAACGCTTTTTTATCACAAAGATCCTTATGATAAAACGTGAAATTTTCATAGTTTTCAAGGATTTTGTTTCTATTCCATTTCAATTCTTGAGAGTAATAATCATTAACATTATCTAAACCAATGACTGTTTCTCCTTTTTCAAGTAATGTTTTTGAAACATGAAACCCAACAAAGCCTGCGCTTCCCGTTACAAATATCGTCATAATTAATCACATTTTCAAAGTAGATCTATTTTGAATGATTGAATAGATATAAAAGACCTTTTGTATTCCTTTTTTAAACAAGCAGACAATAAAAAAAATTCAGCATTGTAGTTGAAAAAAAGAATAAAACAAAAAACTATTCATAAAACAAATGATATTACTAAAGAGATTTAAGGAATGAAATACTCATGGCTGATACATCTTTTAACGATAAGAATTTGTTAATTATTACTAATGGTTATCCCTGCAAGGAATGGGATACTAATATTACATTTGTTAAAGCTCAAGTTGATGAGTTAAAACAATATTTTAACAATATCGTTGTAATTGTTCAAAACCCGTATTTTCCTAAGTTTCTTTCAAAACTACATTTTCTTCCTCAGTTATTTCGGAATTACTCTAAAACCAAAGATTATTCATATGATAACGTTACTGTTTTTTATCCTCGTTATTTTACGTTTCCAGAAGGGATCTTTGATAGATTCAGAGGAGATTCTTGTTATCGATCCGTTGTTAGATGTATTGAAAAAAACAATATCAATTTTGATCTGATACATGCACATTTCAGCTGGCCAAGTGGTTATGTAGCTGTAAAACTAAAAGAAAGATATCAAAAAAACGTTCTTCTTCATATTCGGGAAAACAAAGGATGGCTCGATAGACAACTCTCTGAAAATCCAAAGAGAACTCATGATATTTGGTCTAGATCAGATTGTCTGATCAGGGTAAATAAAAGAGATGTGTCATTGTTAAAAAAATATAATCCTCGTGTGTTTACCGTTTATAATGGTGTCGATACAAAACAGTTTAAAGTAATTGATAAAAAAACTGATTTGAAAAAACAATTTTCTTTTCCAGTTGATAAAAAAATTATTCTTAATGTTGGAAATCTTAGAAACTGGCATAAGAACCAATTAACACTTTTGAAAGCCTTAGTTATATTAAAAGAAAAAAGAAATGATTTTTATACTGTTTTTATTGGTGAAGGAGAAGATAAAAAAACTTTTGAATCTTTTATTCATCAACAGGATCTAGAAAAATTTTGTTGTTTATATGGAACTATTCCTAATGAAAAAATGCCATTAGTTATGAATGCTTCAGATGTTTTTGCGTTTCCTAGTTTTTATGAAGGAAATCCAAATGTGTTCTTTGAAGCACAATCTTGTGGACTACCCTATGTTGGAACAACTGTAGGTGATATTAAAGATATCCTTAATTCTGAAAAAAAAGGATACATTCTTCAAGATGCAACAGATGCAGAAGAGTTAGCAGAATTATTAAACAGAACATTAGATCAAGCTTGGGATAAAAATTTTATTTCAAATGAAATGAAAAGATTTGATAGAAAGAATACTATAAAACAACTTTTAAAGGTTTATCAAAAATATTTAAAGGATTAAATAATTGTTGATGAAAAGGAAACAGCAGGTTGAATGAAGGGATGAGTCTAAAAAAGCGTGTTAATGAAATTCATTTGCAGTATTTTCCTCAAATTTATGTGGTTACAAAGAATGTATATGAATATTTTTTCTTTTGTTTAAATAAGGCATCTGATTTTTATTTTGAAAAAAAAAGATTTAGAAAAAAAACGGGGTATTCACTTCATCTTGAAAATCCACGGAGTTTTAATGAAAAGATTATTTGGAAAAAAGTTCATGATCGTAATCCGTTATTGCCTAAGACTGCAGATAAGTTCAGGGTTCGTTCTTATGTCAAAGAACTGCTTGGGGAAGAAGAGGGAGAAAAGATCTTGATTCCGTTGTTGTATGTGACGGATAATTCAGATTCTATTCCGTTTGATACACTTCCTAAGGATTTTGTGATTAAAGCAAATCATGGTAATGGATGGAATATTATCGTAAGAGATGGTGTTTTTGATAAACGAGAGATTTTGAAAAGATGTAAGGTATGGTTGAAGGTTCCATATGGTTTGGAAAAAGTGGAATGGGGATATAAGGATATTGAAAGAAGGATCATTATTGAAAAGTTTTTGCTAGATAAGAAAGGACGGATTCCAAATGATTTTAAATTTTTTGTGTTTGCTGGGAAGTGTAAAATGATTCAAGTTGATTTTGATCGATTTGAACATCATACCAGATCATTGTTTGATGAACAGTGGAATTATTTAGATGTCTCGTTACGATTTCCGAAAGGAAAAAACATTGACAAACCAGTTCAGTTTAAAAAAATGAAAAAGATAGCAGAAAAGTTAGGTGAAAACTTTGATTTTGTCAGAGTTGATTTTTATACCTTGGATGATAAGATGTATATTGGGGAGATGACGCATTATCCAGGGACGGGAAATGAAGAATTCAAACCAAGAAGTAAGGATTTTGAGTTGGGAGAAGAATTTGAGATTAAACCGAAGTATTGGAAGAATTAACCATGGATAGATTAGCGTTTTTAGGTGATACGTCATTTCATGATTTTCGAGGGAATCCTGATTTTACAAAGGTAGTTAAAGAGTTAACTGACTCTCTTATTATTTTAAATTTAGAATCCCCAATTACAACTCAGTGCAAGAATATCAAAGATAAGGTATGTTTGAAACAAAAACCGGAAGTGATTTCTTTTCTAAAAGAATTGAATCCGTTTTTGATTAACATTGGAAATAATCATATTAATGATTATGGAAATAAGGGAGTGAAAGAAACCGTTCAGTTGTTAGAAAAAGATGATTTTGAGGTGATCGGGGCAGGTGAATTTGATACGGATCATAATATTTTTGTTGATAAGAAACATAATATTGCTTTTTTTTCGTATGTAACAAGGGAAACTGATTTGTCATCGCCTACTTTGTTTGAAACACCTTTGCTTCAGGGTCCTAAAGAACTTTCATTACACATGTTTATCAAGCAATCTGAACGGTACTCTGATTTTAAAAAAGTGTTATTATTGCATTGGGGAGAAGAAGAGATAAGATTTCCTCTGAAAATGCAACGGGTGAAAGCAAAAGAATTGATTGATGCTGGAGCTGATTTAATCATTGGATCTCATGCTCACCTTGTTCAAGGATATGAAACATATAACGATAACTACATTTTTTATTCATTGGGTAACTTCTTTTTTCCAGATATTAGTAATGAGACGTCTCGAAAACGGCAAACCAAGCAAAATAGGAAATCAATAATTCCAATTGTTACTAGTGATTTAACATTAGAAAAAATCATAACGGTGTATCATGATACTCATAATAAGATAAAAGTCTTGGAAAATGATAAGGAAATTAAGGTGTTATCTAAAAAAATGGATAATAGATTTTACCAGGTACTAATTGATTATGAATTAGTGAAAAGAGATACGGTGAAAGGATTAATTAGGAAATTAAGAGTAAAATAAATGAGATTAGTCAATTTAATATGGAAATAAAAAAAAATCAATATGAAAGGTAATGAAAGGATTTTTACGTATGTTAAGTGAAAAAAATATTTCAACTGGTAATTTGATATGATTCAGAATTTTTGGTTACTCATTTTAAAACGAAATATTGCAACTGGTGGAGGATCTGAGAGGAGACTTCTTCGTCTTTATGATTTATTAAGCAAGAAATCTAGTGAAGATTACAAATATAAAATAATTACTTATTCGGAGAATCAAGATTTTGTTAAGGAAAATATGGATAGTAATAATATAGTATATCTTGATTCTAATAGTTCAAGGTTTAAAACATTTTTTTCTTTATTAAAATTAATATTATTGAAAAGCAAAAAAAACGATTTTTTTCAAATGACAAACACCTCTTTTTTTTATGTGTTTTTAAGTTTAATCCTTAAACTTAATAGAGTTAGGATAATCACATCAATAACTGCTTATACAATTACACATAAAAGACTTGGTTTTCTTGTCAATCTTAGTACTTACATACAATTCCTTTTAAGCGATAAGATAGAATGGTTATATCCCTATTATAAAACCTATTGGGATAATGCATTTATTTCTAAAAAATCTGTAGCTACTCCTTGTAGTTTCACCAATTATAATTCATTGGAGTGTGATATTGATGATAAAGAGAATATTATTTTATTTTGTTCCAGGATGACTACGATAAAACAACCTTTATTGGCGTTACGGGCAATTAAAAAGATACATAATGATCTAAGAGAAAATAATTATAAAATGATTTTTTTAGGTGGTGGACCTTTATTAAACAAGTGTAAGGAATACGTAAAGGAAAATAATTTAGGAGAGTTAGTTATCTTTTATCAAACTACTAATCCAGTTGATTTTTTTAAGAGAAGTAAAATATTTTTATCAATACAAAAATATGAGAATTATCCATCACAGTCACTTCTTGAGGCTATTGCATCTGACAATATTGTCATTGCAACAAATGTTGGAGAAACAAAAAGTATCGTGAACGGGGAAGGTTCAATTTTGATAAATAGTACAGAACATGATCTTTCAAAGGCAATTAAAAAAGCGATTTATGAATACGATTCATTTAGCGTTCATCTTAAGAAGCTGAAAGAAAAAATCATAAAAACACATAATATCGAACGAGTTTACAATTTCTATGTTAACAAATTATTTCGATAAAATATAGTGATAATGGATTAAGAATTTTAAAAAAGACAATTAAATAAAAAAGGTTTAAGAAGAAAAACAATAAGTATGGCCTCATTATTCACACCAATGCTATGTCATTGAAAATTGGAGTTATTGGAACAGGTGCAATGGGTAAGAACCATGCTAGGGTGTGTGCTGAACTACATTCTGTAAATCTTGTTGGTATCGCGGATAAAGATGAAAACACAGTAAATACTATCGCAAACAGATTTGATGTTTCAGGATTTACTGATTACAAAGAATTATTATCTCTAGTTGATGCTGTTATTATTGCAACGCCGACAGTTACTCATTTTGATATTGCAAATGATGCAATTGATGCTGGAAAACATATATTGGTTGAAAAACCAGTTTGTGATACGGTTGAAAAAGGAAAAATGCTGATTAGCAAAGCAGATAATGCCGGAGTGGTTTTTGCAGTTGGCCACATTGAACGGCATAATCCGGTGGTTTCTTTTGTGAAAAATGCTTTAGAAGCGGCGAAATATGGGGAACTTGTTACTTTGAGCTCTAAACGGGTTAGTAATTTTCCAGGTAGGATTCGTGATGTTGGTGTTATTTTTGATTTTGGTGTTCATGATATTGATGTAATGCGGTATATTGCTGGTGAGGTGAAATCAGTGTATGCGCAGGCTGGACGGTTTAATAAGCAGATTGAGTATGAAGATCATGCTACTATTTTGCTTAATTTTTCAAATGGGTTATGTGG
>CAYLLH010000048.1:0-36645 GCA_964384785.1 uncultured Thermoplasmatales archaeon
AATAGTGATTTCTCCAAAAACAATAGGTTTCACAAATCGAAAAAATTTTCTTCCATTATTATAAAAATAATTATCCGGTTGAGTAATACTAACAACAGGCGGGTCATTATCACCAGCAACAATAATCTCATAACTCTTAGATTCAGACTGCATCCTATCACAATCCTCAGCTATGATCGTAACAATATAACTCCCAGCACTACTATAGGTATGAGTCTCTAAACCTTCTTCTTCGCTATCATAAAAACCAGTTGTTGTCTCGGTTCCATCACCCCAATCAATAATAAACTTAACAGGATCATCATTCTGATCAACACAATAAGGTCTAAAATTTATTGAATCACCAGCATACATCGTATCAGGATAAGATAAAACAGGTGTATCAGGAGGAGCAATACCTTCAATAGTAATACTATTAACCTGACCTGCTCCATAACCAAAACCAAAACATATCGCCATACCGAAAGCCTTAGTCTCCAGCCCAGCCCAGACATCATGATTACCCTTATCAAGAGTTACAGTTTTTGATACATGCTGAGTATTCGCCTGACCATTTTTCTCATACTCATTAAGTAATCCATCTATATTCCAATGAGTCATAAGCTGAAACAAAGTCCAGATTTCAAATGCAGCAGTTAAAGCAAGCCAAATACCTGCTGCTGGAATCTTAGTATGAGTAGTAGATTTAAGAGTAGTAGTCCAACTACTTTCAGTATGCATAAAACCACCATTCACTGCAACTTTATCCCATAAACTTGCGTAAGTATTAGCTGCATCAGGAAGCATCCGTGAAAAACTAGTCTGTTGTACTATCGCAGAAGCAATCTCATCTGAATACGAAAACCTGTGTAAATAATCAGCGACCTTTAACACATGATAAAGATCCAAAGTAGTAGTACTAGTCTGAGCAATAGAAGGACCAAACAATTTAAGAATTACAGATCCAACATCTTTTAGACCCTGAAGCCCTAAATCAAATATATTGTTCATCCAGATTTTATGTTCAATATCGGGATCATAAAAATTATCTATCCTCAAAACTTTATAAATCCAGGCGAAAGAACCAGGAGTAACATACTCAGTTCCACTTATAAAATCAATCTCAGCATCAATAGTAACTTGTTTCCTACGTCCAAGATAAAAATCAACACCTTGACAAGCTACACTCCAAGCATCACCAATAGGACAACCACCAAAAGAACCAGTAACTATTGCACCAGTATTCCCATTAGCATGAACAATACGCCCCTGACCAAGAAAATTTTCAAAAATATCGCCATAGGTTGCACCTGTAAAATCATCTTTATTATAAATTATAGCGGTGTTCTTCTCAACAATCGTAACTTTTTTAGTCTCAGACCAAGGAGTCTCAGCACCATTTAAATCCTTTACTTTAACTCTTACATAATATGTACCCTTATTATTCCAGATATGCGAATAAGAAGCGGTAGATCCACTATCCTGCCAGCTAACATCCTCCCAATCAGTATAAGTTCCATCACCCCAATCCCAACGATATTTAACCTTATCATTATCAGGATCGATAGTATAAATACTAAAAGTATACTCTTGTTTTTCATAACCTCTACTAATACCACCAGGTGCAGAAACATTATTCGGAGGATTATTATCCTCAGCTGGTAAAACATTTACAAACAAAGAATCAGACCATTCGCTAGTCTCATGATATAAATCAGATGTAATAACACGAACATTATGATAACCTGCTGGTTTATCCCAAACAAAAAGAGCACCACATCCTGTACCCGAATAATTCAAAACCTGAAAATCAATACTATCATCATTATCAAAATCCCAATAAACATTTAAATTATCTTCATCAGGATCAGAAACATCAACTGTAAAAAAACAGAGATCTCCAACATTCACATGCATAGCATTAGGAAAAACCAAAACGGGTTTAGAAGGCTTATTCGGCTGATTGTTATCTGTAGGATTAGAATTCTCTAAAGTCTTAGTAGAAAAAGTCCAAATAGGTCCCTCTCTAACAGCGCCATGTTCATCAGTTGCAACAACCCTCCAATAATATTTCAACTCGATATTCAAATTAGGAAGAACACATTGACACTCAGTTAAACTCTCAAGATAAGGTTCCAACTCATCAGGTTCAGGACAGACACTAAGATAAACATCATAAGTAACATCATCTCCATCTGGATCTCCACCCGACCAAGTCAAAACAGTACCCAATGGTATCTGCGTAGCTGAAGGAACCGGCGTAGGATCACTAGGCGCATACGGCGGATGATTATCAGGACCATCATTCTCAGTTGTAGCCGATTTAGAAACAGACCAACCACCAGTATTACCAAGATTATCCCTTGTAACAACCCTGTAAGTATACTCAGTATTCGACTCTAAATCCTCATCAATATAACTCCGACTACTCTGCCATCCACTATTACTTCCGCCAATATTTCCACTTGTTTCTTCAAAAAAATATTCTACACCATGAGGATCAGATGCAGATTTGGCTTTCATTTCTATAGAATCAGTACCAATTTCTGTGGGAACTTGATCCCATTCTGATGGATTTGGTGTAGGAGGTTCATCATCTGTGTTTTCATTTATTGTGAAACTAACTGTACTGCTTTTACTTCCGTATCCTTCGTTGTCCTTTGCTTTGGCATACCAGTTATATGTTCCTGGATTTAGATTTTCCCAAATAGTTGTTCCTTGCTCACCAGAGTTTTTCCAATTGGTAGTTCCTATTATGTTGTTATTATCATCATTGTAAAAAGTGTATTTTATTTGATTATCATCTGGGTCTGTAGCTGTTGCTTTTAGTGTTATGTCTTTGTTTTGTCCTTGTTCAACATTGTATGTTGCTCCGTTAGTGGGGTAGTCTAAATTGGGTGCATTTGGTAGTTGATTTGGGTTGTATCCCCATATTTTGAATGCGATGTCATCATCTGGTCTTTCTCCGTTGTCGTTGTCCCACATGTTTCCTTTGTTGTAGGGGTTGCTGTTATCCCATCCGATTTTTATGTGGCTGCTTCCTTGGTATGTTATTTTTATGTAGTATTGATCTCCGGGGGTTACGGTTGCTTCATTAAAATTAAAGGTATTCCATCCTGTGTTTAGATTGGTTTTTTCTTGATTTCCTAGCCATACCCAGTATGGAAATGTATTTGTTTTGTATCCGATTCCTGCGGTGACTGTTCCGCTTCCGAAGCTGTCTACATATATTTCGATTTTTGTTATTTTTGTTTTATCTGGTTTGAATCCTTGGTCTACGGTGTTTATTGTTCCAGGGTCTCCTATGTGTAATTCGTATGGGTGATTGGTTTGTTGTTGATCTATTGTTGGGTCGTCTGCTTTTATGGAAGGTGTAATTATTAGACTGGTGGATAGTATTATAATTATACAAAATATTGATAGAAACCTTTTGTTATTCATCTTTAAAATGCCCCTTTTTTCCTGAATTGCTAATGAAGACAGGTATATAAATCTTTTTATTTTTATTAAAAACAATATATACATATTATAAATTAAAAATATTAAATCAAAAGAAAACTAAAATAAAAATAAATATAAAACTTACTAAAAAACAAAAACAAAGAATAGAAAACTATATAAACATAAAAAAACCTATTACAAATAAGAATAAGATAAATAATTTAAAACCGATAATGCAATAATTTTTTTAAACTGGTGAAAAACAGGCACAAAAAAACAAAAAAAAATTTTTTGATAAGTCTCTTTTTCAACAACTAAAAAAAAATTATTCTATGGTTGTTAAAAAAAGGAGAAATCAAAAAAATGAAATTCGAAGAACTCGAAATTAAACCAGAACTAAAAAGCAGAATAATAAACTTAGATTTTAAAGAACTAACCCAAATACAAAAACAATGCATACCAAAAATCCTTAAAGGACAAGATGTCGCCGGACAAGCAGAAACAGGCTCCGGAAAAACACTAGCTTTTTGTATACCCATACTAAACAAAATACAAAAAAACCAAGGAATACAAGTACTCGTACTAACACCCACAAGAGAACTATGCATACAAATAACAGATGTATTCAAAGAACTAGGAAAACCACTAAACATACAAGTAACAGATATCTACGGAGGCGTAGCAATAAACCCACAAATACAAAACCTCAAACACTCAGAAATAGTCGTAGCAACACCCGGAAGACTACTAGACCACATAGGAAGAGGTACAATAAATCTATCAAAAACACAATTTTTAGTACTAGATGAAATAGATAAAATGCTAGACATGGGATTTATAGACGATGTAGAAAAAATAATGCGAAAAGTACCAAAAGACAGACAAACACTAATGTTTAGCGCCACAACAGACCAAGGACCAATAAAAAAAATGCATAAACACCTACAAGACCCAGAAATAATCAAAACTGGATCACTAGTACAAGAACACAAACTAAGACAAGTATTCTACGACATATACCCAAAAAAACACAAATTCTCAATACTAGTACATCTACTAAAAGAAAACACAGACGGACTCTCAATAATATTCTGCGCAACAAGAAGAGAAGTAGATCTTGTAACAAAAAACCTAACAAACCAAGGAATAAAAGCCTACGCAATGCACGGTGGAATGACACAAAACAAAAGACTAAGATCACTAAGTGCTCTAAAAAAAGAAAACATAGATATTCTAGTGGCAACAGATGTAGCAGCCCGAGGACTAGACATCAAAAACGTAACATACATCTACAACTACGATGTACCAAAAACAGATAAAGACTACATACACAGAATCGGAAGAACCGCACGAGCCGGAGAAAACGGAAACGCAATAACACTACTAACAGAACCTGATCATCCACATTTCAGACGAGTACAAAGCAACAAAAAACTAAACATAGAAAGAAAAGAAATGCCAGATTTCAAACAACTACCCTTTATAAAACAAAAATCACAAAGAAACTTCAGAAGAAACACAAATAATAACTACAGAAAAAACAAAAGACGAAACTCAAATAGAAACAGAGCATAAAAAAAAATAAAAAAATGGATTATTTTATACCATATCACCGATTTCTACTTCATCATCCTCATCAACAAAACTCTCATCCATCTCATCAACAACATCCTCAGAAGAAACATCACCATCATCAACACTATAACTATCATCATCTGATATATCCTGATAGATCGTATAAGCAAAAATCACCGAGAAAACAACTATCAATCCGAGTATAATCATCAAGATCTTATTTTTCATAAAATCTATCGACCTCCACCTTTACCATTACCGCCACCTATTTTCTCAGACAATCTATTCTTTAAAGCCTGTTCAACAGCACCATTACTCAAACCTTGAACATTATTCAAACGACTCTGAAGCCTCTGAATACGTCTCTCATGTAAACCCTGAGTAACATTAGCTATACAATTCTGAACCTGAACCTTCTTCTGCAATCTTAACTGCTTAATTTTAGAATAAACACCTTGTCTATCTTCTATAGACATATTACAAACTCTTTCAGCAATTTTTTGTTTAACCTGACTCATGTTACAACTACCATTCTTATATTGCTCTATTAAGGAACTGTTGTATTTTCCAAAATAACCAGCCATTTTTTTCAACTGTACACCATTATAAAGTCGTATACGACTACGGATTTCTTGCCCAATGCTTTCAACGACGGATTCATTATACATGTTTTTAATCTGCTCTTCTATAGCTTCCCGAGTTGTATTATCAACAAGACTATGCAATGTATCCCTAAATTCTTTTGAAATATTAATCGCATCAAGCTTTAAATCAACAAAAACTTCTACAGCATCAGAAGCATTCGGATCAGCTGAGGAAACCTCATCCTTTAAAAGCTTCAATTCACTAAGAAACGCCTCTAAAAGAGTAGTATTAACAGAGGTATTACTCTCAAGATACGAGATAATCAATTCTCCTTTAGCAATATTGCGAGTAATAGATTTCTCAAGCTGCAATAAACGAATACTAGCGCCATAACTATTACCCATAATTCCTACTTCTTCCTGAGTCTCTTCATCAATTAGCTCTTCTTCAGAACTATCATCTGCATCATCTGCCAATGCCAAAGGGAAAACCGCTCCCATAAGCAAAAGCACAATCAACACATTCCAAATCTTTTTCATATTTTACAAATCACCTTACAAACTGTATTTGTATGAAACAACATAAATAATCTAACCGAAACAAACCGGAACAACCCGAAAACAAACCGGAAAAATTCACTGTTTTTTAACACGAATAATATTAGACATACCAATCTTTTCCTTCTCAACCAAACCCTTCAATTCCAAACGACGAACATTACGAGAAACCGAAGCCTTAGGAATACCCAACTCTTTCTGAATCTCAGTCTGAGTCAAACCAGAACCACTCTTAATAAGAAGCTGCATAATATCCTTCTGACGACTATTCAAACCCTTAAAACTAACCCCAATTTTTTCTTTAGAAACTTCATCAACAGAATAAAATTCTCTAAATTTATAAAAATAAACAAACAAAACAACCAAAAAAACAATAACACCCAACAAAAACAAAGACAAAAAACCACCAGGAAAACCACCTAACTGCTCTAACTCATACTGAACTAATAAAGAAAAATTAGAATCACCACCAAAACCAGAAACCACAAGTCTACCAGATTCCTCCTCAATCCTAATAGATGCAGAAGATTTAACATAACTAATAGAAGCACCCTCAGGAAGAATCAAAGTAAAAACATAATCAGAAAACAAATCATCCTTAGAAATATTAAGCAACCAAACACTCTGATCTTTAGAAATATAACGCTCAGAATCACTAATTAATAAATCAGGATGATTCGTATCACCATTTATATCAATAAAACCAGATCTGTCAACAGAAATTTCAACATCAGCATAATACCCAGCAGCTGAAACAGAAGGAAAAATAAAACTAAAAGAAACAAAAAAGGTAACGTAAAATAATACAATTTTCAAATATCTATTAGTTAACCCCATCATTTCTCCTGTAAAACATAAATTAACTTGCTTTTATTATATTAGTAATCAAAAACATTCTATTAAACTATTTTGAAAAAAATTGTACTCTATGAAAATTTTAAGTATCCAAAATAACATCAAGGTAAAACAATAATTTTTTTGCGGGAGGACAATTCTGGTTGAACCAAAACAAAACCATAGAGGCGATAAAAAAAACAATAGATGAAAAAAAAATCTCAACCAAAAAAACAGACCTTTATTCTTATCCTTTTGATTTCTGGCCAATAACACTACACTGGATAACAAAAAACAAATACCCAACACTACCCGAAGCAGTAATCTGGCCAACAAAAACAAAAGAAATACAAAAAATCATAAAAATCTGCAACCAAAACCAAACACAGATCATACCATACGGCGGAGGATCAGGAGTACTCGGGGGAACAGTACCAGATAAACCAGGAATAGTAATAGATCTAAAAAAAATGAGAAACATCAAAATAAACAAAGAAAACCTACTAGTTGAAACAGAAACAGGAGTAAACGGATACTACCTTGAAGACTATCTAAACAACAAAGGTTTCACCCTTGGAAACATCCCACAATCACTATATCCTTCAACAGTTGGAGGATGGATTGGAACCAAAGCCACAGGACAATTCTCCACACGTTATGGCGGAATAGAACAAATGCTAGCAGGCATAGAAGCAGTTCTACCCGATGGTGAAAAAATCACATTAAAACCACATCCTCGAACAGCAACCGGACCAGACCTACGACAACTATTTGTAGGAAGCGAAGGAACACTTGGAATCATAACCAAAGTATGGCTAAAAATCTGGCCGAAACCAGAAAAAAAAGTAAAACTTTCTTTTGTAACAGATGATATCAAACAAGCACTTCAATCTGTTAAAAAAATTCTTCAAACAGGTGCAAGACCTGCAGTTGTTAGAATATATGATACTATAGAAACCAAAAGACATTTTTATAAATATGATGAAGTAGTCGATAAAATCGCAACTGTTTTAATAGTGGAGGGAAACCCGAAAATAGTTGATGCTGATGTCGAAATAATTAAAGAAGCATTCAACCAAGAATCTCTTGGTGAAGAAATAGTAGATCATTGGCTTAAAACTCGTTTTAACGTTAAGGAAGCAGCTGAATTTGTGCCACTTGGTGTTGTTTTTGATACAATAGAAGTAGCAGTAGGATGGGATAAGGCAGAAAAATTCTATGAAAGCGTAGTTGATGATATGAAAAAAGTAAAAGGTGTACTTTTCGCATCAGCACATGCATCACACTTTTACCCTCAAGGAGTATGTTTTTATTTTACATTTGCAGGTATGCCGCCAAGAAAACAAAAAACAGAAGAATTCTACAATCAAGTATGGAAAACAACAATGGATTCAGTCCTCGAAAAAGGTGGAACCATAAGTCATCATCATGGCATAGGGCGACAAAGAGGACCATGGATGAAAGAAGAACTTGGTGAAGCAGGATTAAAACTTTTAAAGAAAATAAAAAACACAGTGGATGAAAAAAGAATCATGAATCCTGGAGACCTGGAGGTATAAACGTTTTATGGCAGGAAAATGGGAATGGCTAACAGATCAAATGAAAGGATTCAAAGGACTAAAACAACTACCCATCATACTAAAATTTTTAAAAGGAAGAATAAAGGGACCAGATGACATAACTAAATGCACACTCTGTCCAAACATGTGCCGACATGCATGCCCCGTAGGAATAGTAGATGGAAAAGAAACCACATCGCCCTCTGGTAAAAGCCGTATAGGCTATCTTTTAGAAAATAATCAATTTGAGCTTACAAAAGAAAACATCTACCCACTCTACATGTGTCTCTCATGTGGATGCTGCGAACAATACTGCCCATTTGATTTCTCAGTATCAGACATACTACACCCCATAAAAGAACAAGCAATAAAAAACAACATAGTTTTTGATGAATTCAAAGAAATCCTAAAAAACCTAAATGAAAACGGATATGTATACGGTGAGCCCAAAAAACAAAAAACAGAAGAACAATCAAAAAACAAAAACAAAGGAAAAATACTATATCTCAGCGGTTGCACCTTTAGAGAAAAATACCCGGAAATACTAGAAAAAACCAAACAAATATTCAAAAACGCGGGATACACAGTAACAATTCTGGAAGACGAAAAATGCTGCGGAATACCAGCATATCATATAGGAGACATGGAATTATTCGAAAAACTAGCTATGGAAAACATAAAAATGATAAACAACAAAGATTTCGACTACATAGTAACCTCATGTCCATCATGTGCATTTGCTTTCAGAAAACTCTACCCCAACCAAGGATACGAATTCAAACCCAAAGTTTTACACATAACAGAATTCCTAAAACAAAAAGAAAAAGATTTTCAAATCAAAGCAAAAGAAAAAACCAGTATTACTTTCCATGAACCATGTACACTAATAAACGGCTTAGAACAACCACAAACAATGAATAACGTTCTAAATAACATAGAAAACCTTGAAATCAAAACACCACGCAGACATGGAGAAAACACATTCTGCTGCGGATACGGAGGAAGTACACTCTGCCGACTTAACCCTATATTGTCTGATGAAATATCAAAAGAAAGAATAAATGAACTAACTGAACTCTCTAAAAACATCGTAACCTCTTGTCCAACATGTAAAGAAGCATTTGAAAAAAATAAAGATGAAAACACAAAAGTGTGGGATATAGCAGAATTTATAGATCAAATCCAAAAATAAAAAGGATCTTTTATGAATCTTGAAAAAAAGACTCTAAAAAATCATGACATATCATGTGAAATTCGTGAAAACATATTATTTTTAAATGGAACAGTAGAAACATATGATGAATGGGTTCAAATTGGTCTAAAAACCGGTTCGATGAAAGATATACAAGGCGTTGTAAACCTCATAGAAATCAAAAATAGTTCCTTTCAAAAAGATTACAAAAAACGCATGGAACAACGAAAAAAAATTTTTGAAAAACAAAAAAACAACCCCTTATCTGAATCAGACATCGTAATCATAGGAGGCGGAGTCATCGGATGTTTTATCGCAAGAGAACTATCAAAATATGAAAACAAAACCATACTACTAGAAAAACACCCTGATGTAGGCCTTGAAGCAACACGGGCAAACAATGGAATGATACACCCAGGAATATCACCATCATATAAAACCTTGAAAAGAAAACTAAACATCAAAGGAAACCAAGCATACACACAAATATGTAAAGACCTTGACGTACGATTCAGAAGATCCGGCAGTCTAATACTAATAACACCACGAACACTAAAAAAATACAAAAAATACCTACCATTATTTTACAAATTCATCCTAAAACACATTCTTCCTTTTTTTGTAAAAAGAAAAGGAATAAAAAACGGAATAAAAAATATAAAAATAATAAAAAACGAGAAAATTTTTGATATAGAACCACAAGCAACAAAGGATACAATAGCAGCAGTTCACATCCCAACAACAGGCATACTTGACCCATATGATCTAACAATAGCCCTAGCAGAAAACGCAACAAAAAACAATGTAGAAATCAAAACAAACCATGAAGTAGTAGGATTTCTAAAAGAAAACAACAAAATCACAGCAGTAGTAACCAATCAAGGAACCATAAAATGCAAACTTGTAATTAATGCAGCAGGAGTATACGCTGATGAAATAGCAGATCTGGCGGGATCTAGGGAATACACAATTCATCCACGTAAAGGCGTGGAACTAATTTTTGATAAAACCATAACACCCACTGTTAATCATTGTTTAGCAGAACTAACACTTCCTACTCATAAAACAAGTAAAGGAGGAGGAGTCAACCCCACAGTTCATAAAAACATAATCTGGGGTCCAACAGCCGTAGAAGTAGACAACAAAAAAGACACAAATGTTTCTCGTGAAGAAATATGTATGATGCTTGAAAGATACAAAACCGTAGTAAATCAAAATTTTCCAACAAATAAACTAATACGTTATTTTGCGGGAATACGCGCACCAACTTTTACTGAGGATTTCATAATACGTCATGCCAAATGGGTGGATAACATGATACATGTAGCCGGTATACAATCACCAGGGCTTGCTTCAGCACCAGCTATAGCAGAAAAAACCATAAAACTTGTGCAACAAAAAAACTTGGCAGAGAACAAAAAAACCAATTTTGACCCAAAAAGACGAGGAATAACACCTGTGTCAGTATTAAGCGAAGAGCAACTAAAAGAAAAAATCAAAGAGGACCCTGCATGGGGAAACATAGTCTGCACATGTGAAATGATCTCAGAAGCAGAAATAAAAGAAGCAATAAAAAAAGGTGCAAGAAGCATTGATGCAATCAAAAGAAGAACCCGAGCTGGTATGGGAGTCTGCCAGCAAAGCTACTGCGAGCTAAGAATAGCAAAAATACTTTCAAAAGAACTAAACAAACCATTAAACGAAATCGTAAAAGAAACCAAACAAAGCAAACTATTCAACGGAAGAGTAAGAGGTGAATCATGATGGACGATGTAACCATTATCGGAGGAGGACCATCAGGACTTGCAGCAGCAACACTACTTTATAAAAAAAACTACAAAGTCTCAATAATCGAAAGAAACGAAGAACTAGGAGGACTATTGGATCAATGCATACATGACGGCTTCGGAACCAAACTTTTCAACAAAGCACTATCCGGACCAGAATTTGCTCACCGTTTTCTCGATCAGGTTAAAGAATC
This sequence comes from uncultured Thermoplasmatales archaeon, assembly GCA_964384785.1. GTDB lineage: Archaea > Thermoplasmatota > E2 > DHVEG-1 > DHVEG-1 > JAZKSG01. Next base: position 11,704 of record CAYLLH010000048.1, read on the forward strand.
AAATATAGAAATCCATCTTAACTCATATGTAAAAAAAGTAGAAATAAAAAAAGACAAAAAAACTATACATTGCATAACACCCGATGGAATCAAAAAAATAGAAACCAAAAGCATAATCTATGCGATAGGATGCCGAGAAAGAAACCAATACGAAATACTCATAGGTGGCTCTAGACCCGCGGGTGTTGAAACCGCTGGAACCATACAACGACTTGTAAACCTCTATGGAATACTACCCGGAAACAATGTCATTATAGTTGGTGGAGGTGATGTCGGAATGATAGTCGCCCGACACCTTAAACTAGAAGGAGTAGAAAAAATATTTATAATCTACCCCGAAGAATTCTTCACAGGGCTTCCAAGAAACGTACAACAATGCATACTAGATTTTGACATACCCTATCAACCACAAACCATTGTAAAAAAAGTCATAGGTAAAGAAAAAATAGAGGCCGTAGAACTAGTAAAAGTAGATGAAAACTGGCAACCCATCCCGGGAACAGAAAAAACCCATAAATGCGATTCACTAATACTTTCAGTAGGACTAATACCATATGCAGAAAAATTAGAAGAAATCGGAGCAGAAATAGACTGTAAAACTGGAGGACCCGTTGTAAATGAATGTTTTGAAACCACAATAAAAGGAGTCTTTGCGGTTGGAAACCTACTTCAAATCTTTGACTATGTGGATGATGCTGTAGAAACAGCGTTTATCGCAGCAGAAGGCGTAGAACAATATCTAAAAAACCCAGAAAAAAACACAAAAAAAGAATACACAAAAATCATCCCTGGAGACAACATAAACTGCCTGACACCTCAAAGAATAGAAAAATGCAAAAACGAAATCATAGTTTTTTTCAGACCCTGTATCACAGCTAAAAAACCAAAAATACAAATCAAAAACAAAAACGGAAAAATACTTCAAACCTTCAAAAAACCATTCATAAGACCCTCAACTCTTGAAAACATAAAAATCAAAAAAGAAAACATAGAAAACGAAAAAGAGGTGAAAATCACAATTGAACAACAATAAAGAAAACAAACTAATCTGCATACGCTGCCCTAAAGGATGCGAACTAAATATCACTGAAGAAAACGGGGAAATCAAAGTATCTGGAAACGAATGTAAACTCGGAGAAAAATACGCAATAGAGGAAACCAAAAATCCTCGAAGAATAGTATCAACGACAGTAAAAATCAAAAACGCTAGATACCCACGACTACCAGTTAGAACAGAAAAAACAATACCAAAAAACAAAATAACAAAAGTAATCGAAGAACTAAAAAATTTTACAGTAGACGCCCCAGTTAAACACAGTGAAATAATAAAAAAGAATATAGCAGAAACAAATGTAAATATTATCTCTGAAAGAAGTATGGAACGTGTAAAAAAATGAAATATTTTCTCATACTTGATGTTGGAACCACCAACATAAAAGCACATGCCTACTCAGAAAAAGGAAAACTTCTGGAAAGCATGGAAGAAAAATCAAAACCCATCTACCCAAAACCAGGATGGGTGGAACAACAACCAGATTTTATCGTTGACACAATAAACAAATTTCTTGATAAAACCATAGAAAAAAATGGTAAACCCCTTGGTGTATCCTTAACCAACCAAAGAAGCACAACCATAATATGGGATAAAAAAACAGGTAAACCACTCTATAACATGATCACCTGGCAGGACACCCGAACTATAAAACAAATAAAAAAACTCTCAGAAAAAAGTATTATAAAATTCGGAAAAATCCTCGGAAAAACAACCAAAACCGTCTCAAAAATAATACCACCAATCAAAAAAACAAAAAAAGGAGCATACCTGATAACTCTTGCAAACATAGGATTTGGAACCGCTCATTCATCAATGCATCTAAAATGGATGATGGAAAACATACCCGAGGTAAAAAAAGCAATAGATAACAAAAACGCATGCTTCGGAAACCTAGACTCATGGGTAGCATATAATCTAACAGGGAAACATGTAACAGATTACACAAACGCTAGTGCCACAGGACTCTTTGATCCCTTTTATGCTAAATGGAGTGAAAACATACTAAAAATACTAGAAATACCCATGCATATACTGCCAAAGTTTGTAGATAACGACACAAAAATTGGCACAATAAAAAAACATAATATACCTTTTCTTACAATGATCGCGGATCAACAAGCCTCAATGTATATGACTGGTGTAAAACCCGGTGATGTTAGCATCACAAGTGGAACCGGTGCATTCATAAACCTAAATGTGGGAACACAACCAACACCAGGCGATACAGGAATCTACCCAATGATAGCACTCAGCACAAAAAAACAAAAACTCTACATGCTTGAAGGAGCAGTAAATGCTCTTGGATCAGCAATAGACTGGCTACTTGACATAGGATTTATTAAAAACTATGGCGAAATAGATGAAGCATTCAAACAAAAACAAGAAACCAACATACTATTCATACCAGCACTCTCAGGACTAAACTCACCATTTTTAAGACCAGACATAAAAGCACAAATACACAACATAACAAAAGACAACAACAAACAAGATTTCACACGAGCCATGATTCAAGGAATATCAATGAGGATAACAGAAGTAATAAAAGCATTAGAATATGTATCAAACACCAGAGTAGAAAAAATAATAGCAGACGGCGGGGCATCACAAACAGATCCATATCTACAACTCACAGCAGATCTCTCAAACAAAACAATACACCGACCGAAAAACCTAAATGGATCTGCATATGGAACATTTATGCTTTCAAAAGCAATCTATGATAAAACAGATATTATTGACTCCTGGAAGACACCAGAAATAGAAAAAACATTTAAACCCAAAGATAAACATGAAAAATTCCAAAAACAATGGATAAAACAAATAACAAAAACACTCGAAAAATAAAAAAATTTTACTTTTTTATTTCTTCTAAACAAAAACCACTCTCTATAAACTCAGTAAAAGTATCAATAAAACGAACCAAAGGACCACCATCAATAAGATCATGATCAGCAGAAATAGTAAGACTTAAAATCTCACGAGGAACAACTTTACCATCAATAAAAACAGGTTTCTTATTGATACCTGCTAAAACCAACAAAATAGTAGGGGTTCCACCAATAGGAATAATGCCGCCTGGAAGATGACCTTTCATACCAACAGAGGTAACACCCACTGTTCCCATATACTTTTTTTTAAGAATACCATTACGACGAACTAAACGAATAACAATTCTTTGTAAAAACAAAGGAGCCTTCAAAGCAAAACGCTCAGTAAAACTAAGATTTGATTTATCAAACAATACCTGATCAGAACCATCAACAGATTTCTTCTGAGCCTTACGAATTTCTCTAGTGATTTCTTTAACATCTTTATTGTTAGCCTTACGAATCAAAAGCGCCATAGGAACAGGTTCACCATCAATACTACGTTCAACAGGAACAGCAACATCAACATCCTCAAAAACAACCACTCCACTTCGACCATGACGATAACAATTCAAATCAGGATAAACCTTAAATGTTTCAGCTAAACATTTAACAACCCAACCTGTAAAAGAAATCCTTTCACGTTTAATTTCTTTATACTCCTTCAAAAGTCTACGAGCACGAGTCACATCAAGCTCAAGAAAAGCATGAACTTCATGTTTACGCCAACCCTCATGAGTAATTAAAGTAATATTTTTACGCCATTTTGAAAAATTTTTTAACTTATAATTACCAACACGATCCAAATATTAACGCAACCTAAACAATTTTACTATTAAAAACAACAAAACAATTAATAAAGATTTTCAAAAAAAGATATAAAAAGAAAAATATTAAACAAAAAAATTACAAAAGTTTTTTCCTAGGTTTCTTCCAACCCTTTTTAGTATCATCCAAGTCTTCATCATTACTATCTTTCGGAAGAGGACTAAAACCATGATTCTTATTAGGTTCTGTATCTTTATTTTCATTGATTTTAGGATCATTGTTTTTAACATTAACAGAGGGGTCATTCAAATCTTTGTTATTATCAAAAGAACTATCAGATTTAGCAGTATTAAAAGAATCACTAGTGGTACTCTGATTAAAGGAAGTTATAGGTCTCAAACAAGGGTCTTCATCAGGTGATTGATCTTTTCTTAAAAAAGGAACATACCATCTACCAGCAATCCTTACAGCTGTATGATTATTATAAGTTCCAATTGCTTCAGCACCAAGTTTTTTAGCTTTAACAACTATTCTTTCCAACTCAGCAATCTTTTTTATGTTTTTAATTTGACCTTCATCTTTTTGATTATCAAATTTGTTCTCCATCATAAAACCTTAATCCACTCCTATTTATTATCAATCTTTTTAGATGTTAAACTACTTTTGAAGTAATCTCTCCATTTTTAAGATTGTACTCTTCTATTTTAGACTATATCTATTTAGTACTATTTTTGTTTTTTGAAAAATATTTTCTTCAACCATTAAAAAAGAAAAAATTATAATAACTATTTTTTATAAAATTATAAGAAATGTACGGAAATCTTTATATGTCAGTAAAAAAGAACTAATATAAACATTTTAAAATAAAAAAGCGAGAAGTGGTACAAAAAATGAAAAAAATATTTTCAAGCTTAATAATATCTATGCTAATGATTCTATCAGCAGCAACTATAGTCTCAGCAGAAAACATACCTCCTGTAGCAGATGCAGGTGGACCCTATGAAGGTTTTACAGGCGAAAATATAACATTCGATGGATCTAGTAGCGTTGATCCTGATGGAAACAACAGCAACCTAACATATACATGGAATTTCGGCGATGGAAACAAAATATTAGTAACCGGAAAAATAGTAAATTACTCTTACTCAGAACATGGAGTTTACACCGTAAATCTAACAGTAACAGACGAAGACGGAAACGAAACAACAGATAGTACAACAGCAACTATCAAAGCTAAACCAATAGCAGACTTTTCATACTCCCCAGAAAAACCCAAACCTGAAACCGACATAATCTTTGATGCATCAGCATGTGATGATCCTGATGGAAACAACAGCAACCTAACATATGAATGGAATCTTGGAGATGGAACAACTCGAACAAATATATCATTTTCACATAATTATACAGATGAAGGAGATTACCAAGTAACACTTGTTGTAACAGATGAAGAAGGATATAACAACACTGCAGAAAAAACAATAAGTGTAGTAAATAACTCTCCTCCAGATTTACAAATAATAAAACCAATAGAAAATTTAACCTATATATATGGGTTGATGGTAGGAAACCGAATAAAAGGATCAAAACCTTTCATAATAGGAAGTATTAAAATACAAGCAATTGTAACAGATGATAATGAGATCAAACATGTTAAATTTTACATTGATGACGAGGAACAAGCTACAATTGATGAACCAAAGAAAGATACAAATATATATCAATGGAGATGGGGTGTAAAAGACACACTTCTAGACAAGAAGGGTAATTACACAATCAAAGTTGTTGCATTCGATAGTCATAATGTAACCGCTGAAAGAGAAATCGAAGTTCAGCATTTTCAAAGTATAAAAGTGGTAGGCTGGGCTACTTTAGCAGCGGTTGTTGGAGTCTCGATAAATACAATTAAAAACTTGCTAAGTGGAAGAAACGAAGCTGAAGATGAATCACCAGATGACGATATGATTAATCAAGCACCAACCGCGATGATAAACGCTTCAAGCTCTGTAAAAGTTAACGAAGAATTAACCCTTGATGCCTCAGAAAGCAGCGATGATAAAATGATAGTATCATACGACTGGGATCTCGGAGATGGAACAAATATATCCGGTGAAACAATAACCCATAAATACAAAGAATCCGGTAAATACACAGTAACACTAGTTGTAACTGATGAGGAAGGAGAACAAGACAGTATGACAATGACAATAAATGTAGAAAAAACTAAAGACTCTAGCAAAGGAACACCTGGTTTTGGAATAACTACATTTATGCTAGTAATAACCTTGTTTGCAGCAATTGCTATCTACAAGAAAAAACACTAAAAAAAAGTAAAAAAATATTTTTTTTATTTTATATTATAAACAACCCGATACACCTCGGGATCTTCTGATTTTTTAAGCTTAAAACCTTTTTCCTTACAAAGATTCAACATCGGACGATTAGCTTTCAATACATCACCATACAAAAGCTTAACACCCTTATCTTTAGCTACCTCAATTGTGAAATCAAGAAACTCTGAACCCAGTCCTTTACGCTGCCATTTATCAGTAACAATCGTTGCAAACTCTGCTTCATCCGTCTCACCCGGTGGAAGAATAATACGAGTGACACCAAGAAGACGTTTTTTACCATCTTCTTCATACTCTGCAACAATACCAATCTCTCGATCATAGTCAATGTTACAATACTTAGTACGCATTTCATGAGGTGCTTCTTTTATTATACGGAAAAACCGGAAACGAACTGATTTCTCTGAAAAAGTATGAAACATATCAAGCCACAATGGTTCATCCTCAGGTTTTATTGGCCTTAGAAGAATCTCTGAATCATCACTAAGTTTTACTTTTTTCTTATACTGACTTGGATATTTACTAATAATAAGATGAGGTTTTCCTTCAGGATGCTCATCAAGAATAATTCTTGCATCAACAGCTATAAGTTTTTTATCCTGAACTATTAAAGGATTCAAATCAACCTCAGCTATCTCAGGATGATCCTCAATTAAATGTGAGAAACTAATCATAGTTTTCTCAACCTGTTCCATATCTGCAGCTGGAATATTACGATAGCCTTTAAGCAACTTATACGCCTTAGTTTTTTCAAGGATACGATGAGCTAGAACCTGATTTAATGGTGGAAAACCAATAGCCCTGTCTTTGTAAAGCTCAGTAAAAACTCCACCCAGTCCAAACAAAACAACAGATCCAAAAACAGGGTCTTTTTTAGAACCAAGAATATACTCAGATCCAGAACGATCAATCATCTTCTGAATCGTGACACCCTCAATTTTTGCATCAGGAACATTCTTCTTAACAGCCTTTATCATATCTTTATAGGCTTTACGAACATTCTCTTCACAACCAAGATCAAGTTTCACTCCACCTGAATCACTTTTATGAGTTATATCCGGGGAATGAATCTTCATCACAACTGGATAACCAATATCCTTAGCATGTTTCACAGCCTCATCTTCATCTTTTGCAACACGAGGTTGAGTAGTAGATATACCATAAAGCTCCATGATTTCTTTTGACTCATGTTCATTAAGAAGAGTCCTGTTTTCTTTTTTAGCTTTCTTAAAAATCTCTTTTATTTTACCCTGAGCTTCCTCTGTTTGTTTAACCTCTCGTTGTTCAGGTGTTTCAAACATAAGCTCAAGATTCCGAGCATAATGATAAAGATGCATATAGGATTTAACAGCCTCCTCAGGAGTATTATATGTTGGTACATCGTTCCGATTCAAAAGCTGACGAGCATATTGAACACTTTCCTCTCCTACAAAAGAAGTCATAATAGGCTTAGTTGTCTTTTTTGAAAGATCAATAATATAATCAGCGAGTCTTTTCGGATCAGCCATCACCTGTGGAACAGAAATAACTAGAATACCATCAATGTTGTCATCCTCTATACATACCTCAATAGTTTTACGATAGACATTTTCATCACTATCACCAATGATATCAATAGGGTTTCCATGACTCCAATGCGTTGGAAGAAACTCATTTAGTTTCTCCATAGTCTGCTCAGAAAGCTGAGCAAGTTTACCACCTTGTTCAATAACCGCATCAGTAGCAAGAACACCCGGACCACCAGCATTTGTAATAATAGCTAATCTTGGTCCACGAGGACGAGGTTGTTTGGCAAGAATAGATGAACAATTAAAAAATTCACTAATCTCTGTTACACGTACGACACCTGATCGTTTAAACGCTGCATCATACACAGCATCCTCCCCAGCCATAGCACCAGTATGAGACGATGCTGCTTTAGCTCCCTCAGCAAAACGACCAGCCTTTATAGCAATAATAGGTTTGGAACGAGCAAAACCACGAGCTGCACTCAGAAAACCACGAGCATCAGTAATCGACTCTACATACATAACTATACTTTTAGTATGAGGATCACGTCCAAAATAATCAAGTAGATCACCAAAATCAACATCAAGCATAGAACCAACAGAAACAAACGAGCTGAAACCAACTTGAGCAGAAGCAGCCCAATCAAGAATAGAACCACAAATAGCTCCACTCTGAGAAAACAAAGCAATATTACCCTTCAAAGGCATAGCACCAGCAAAAGTCATATTAAGATCAAGATAAGGCATAATAATTCCGACACAGTTAGGACCAACTATCCGAAGACCATATTTTTCTTTGATCTCATACAGTTTCTTCTCCCGTTCTTTACCCTCTTCACCGATTTCTTTGAAACCTGCTGAAATAATAATTATGCCCTTAACACCTTTTTTACCGCATTCTTCAACAACATCTAGAACAACTTTTGAAGGCGTTGCAATAATCGCAAGATCCGGAGTCTTAGGAACATCCATCACAGATTTATAAGCCTGAACACCCTGAATACTCTCATGTTTAGGATTCACAGGATAAGCTACTCCTTCAAAACCTGCACCTACAAGATTTCTAAAAATACGATAGCCAGCAGCTTCGTGTCTATTACTAGCCCCAATAACCGCTATACTTTTTGGTTTAAATATTTTATCAAGATTTTCTATACCCATATTAACCGCTTCCAAATGACATTTACTACAGGGGTAAGGGCCGCATATCTAAGAGGGGTTAATAAAATTATCGACAAAGCCAAAAGTTTTTATTAAAAACTCCAATACAGTTTTTGCGACTCTTTTAACTGGTTAACACGACGATTAACCTCAGCAAATTTCTGAAAGGAACCCTGACTATTTTCTTTAATATACTCCTTTCTCCCCAAAAGTCCACACATTACATTATAATATGAAACAATACTAGACTCACTATTATAACCACCGCCAAGTAAAACCAAAAGTTTATCACAACTATTTTTTGAAAGTTCCCTCATTTTTTTAGCCATAAAATAATACGCAGGAAAACTAAGATTTAAATCTGCAAGAGGATCAGAATAATGAGTATCCACACCCGCCTGATAAATAATCAACTCCGGATCAAACTCACTAACCAAATGTGGAATAATAGATTTAAAAGCACGAAGATAAGTACCAGTACCCGTACCAGGCGGCAGAGGAAGATTAACAGTAAAACCCTTACCAACACCATCACCAACTTCATCAATAAAACCAGAATGAGGATACAAAGTCTTACCATCCTGATGAAAAGAAACATTCAAAACCGACGGATCAGAATAAAAAATATCCTGAGTACCATTACCATGATGAACATCAACATCAACAATCAAAAAACGCTTCAAACCCTTTTTAATCCGAAGATACTCAACCACCATACCAATATCATTAAAAAAACAAAAACCAGAAGAAGAATCCCTACTAGCATGATGAAAACCACCCAAAGGATTTACCATACAATCAAAACCAGAAAACAACTTCTCTCCACAAACCAGTGTTCCACCAACAGGCAACAAAGCATTCTCATAAATACCTTTAGGCGCAGGAGTATCAGCTGAAAGTTTACCGCCAGTTTTACTAAGCTTTTTCACCCGATCAAGATATTGTTTACTATGAACACGTAAAACATCCTCATCCTTAGCAGGAGATGCTGAAAAAACCCTAACATCCTCCAAAAGACCCTTTTTTTCAAAAAAATCCATAGTATTACCCGGTTTATCACCCACAAGAGGATGACACGTTCCTAAATCATATTTATTATAATCTTTATGATAAACAATCCCCGACATAAACAAAGCAAAAATAATAAAAGAGGGGTAAATTAAGCTTTACCTTCAAAAAAATCATTCATCTCTTTTTCTTTATCATCAGATGTTTTCTCTTGTTTAACTTCTTCTTTTGTATTCTCTTCTTTTTTTCTAACTGCTTTAGGTTCATCAACTTTTTTAACAGTTTTTTTCTTTTTATCATCTGACGAGGTAACATCTAAAACAACACCATTTTTAGATTTAATCTTAAGATTTTCAGAAGTAGGACGAATCAACCTAGCACCAGTAAACATAATTTTACCACCGATCAAAACCAAAATCGCAAGACCACCAATCAACAAACCAACAATAACAATCCGTTCAAAATTATCCCCAAGATTCAAAACACTAAGATCAAAACCCTTCAAAGCCTGACCTGAATCAACACCTCTCTGAGTAGAAACCTTGGTTTTAACACTATCAGTTTCACCATTAGAATCTTCAACAGTCAATGTGACAGTATAATTTCCATAACCATCATATTCATGTGTGGGACTAATCTTATCTGAACTACCACCATCACCAAAATCCCAATTATAAGACACAATTTCAGCATCACCCTTAGTTGAAAAATCATAAAACTCAACAGTGTTATTAACAGAATACCACTGAAGAGAAGCCGTAGGACCCTCAACAGCATTTGGAGTTAACTCATTCAATTTACCCTGAGGATCATCAACAATGCCAGAGGCATAAGAAAAAACAAAAAACAAGACCACTAAACCAGCAATCAACAAAGATAACCCTAAAATCAAACTAAAATACTTTTCTTTATCCATAACTCATGCATCCCAATAATTAAAATCCTATATTGCAAGTATATAAATAAAGGTCATTATTAAAAAAAATTTCTATCCATTATTCTGAAATAGTTTTTTTTTTAAGATAAAAATTTTTTAATTTATCAAAAACAGATACAAAAACAAGTAAAACTAATGATAAGGCACCCAGTATAAAACCTAAACCTGGACCCCATGAACTATCAACAGAAACCGTTCCACTACCGGGTATCGATACATCCAGATCACCCGATCCCATAAATTCTCCAACTGATACTTCGGCAAGTTGTGAAATCCCAAAATGAAAAACAAATACCGCTACAAAAATCAAAACAACACCAACTATTGATAACAAAATATTTGTTTTTTTGAAACGATTCTGAGTAAAAATAGTAACCAAAACAATAATAATAGATGCAACAACAAGCATAGAAACCAAATTAAGAACCATAGTAACCTCCTCAGGAACCATACTAACCTCACCCCCGATACCCTCTGAAGCCTCAGTAACAGTAACAATTTTTGATGGAATCAGAAGAGTTTTAGTCTCAGTAGAAACACCATTCTCCTGACCAGAAACCACCCACCAAGAAGAAACCAATGAAACAATCAACAAACCAATAATTAACAATTTCAAAGCAGTTTTAAAATTACGTTTCCAACCAAAAAATAAAACACCACCAATAGCAACAATGAAACCAAAAATAGTAAACAACAAATGAAACAATGAATCCAATGTACTAACAACATCAACAGTTCTTTTACTCTTAAGATTAACATCTTGTTTGGCAAAAAGATCTCCATCATCCGAAAAAACCTTCATCTTATAATCTGCAGGCGGAACAAAACAAACAACTTCTCCGTCTTTGTTAATCTTATAACTTTTTTCAACACCCTCACGAGAAATCATAACCCGACCCGAATAAACACTTTGACCAAAAGAATCCATAACATTAAAACTAAGTTCAAACTCTCCATCAAACACAACATCTAATGATGAATCAGAATCAACAGGTACAGATTTTTCAAAATCTAAATCCTTGTATCCCATACTTAAAACATAATCAGCTTTATATAAATCCTTGAAAACATAAACACCCTCATCAGTTTTTTCAGCAGAAATACTAACAGGTTCAAACATATCTTCACTAATAACACGTGGATTTAATTCAACACCTGGTGTAAAACCCCAAGAATCCTTAACATTAACCTGCAAATCATATCGTTCAAAAGAAAAATCTTGACTTAAAGGAATAAAACGTTTCAAAAAACCAAATTTAACAGTTTTCTCCTCAACAAGAAAACCCTGATACAAAACACGAAGCTGATAAGGTTTCAAAGGATAACAAGGAGCAGAAACCTCAACGGTTCCATTTTCATTAGTAACACCCTCAGAAATATTCTGATCACCCTGCCTAAGAAGAATCTTAACATCTTTAACCATATCCTCGTCTTGATCCATAACAGAAACTTTCAAAGAACCAGGAACCGAACAAAAAACACGGCAACTACCATTCTCTTTTAAATCAACAACTCTGTAACCAAGAAACTGCCTCTGCTCTGAAAAAACAGGGTTTTCCCTAAAAACCTTGATAACATAAGTTCCTTCCTCAAGATCAGGAAAACTAATTTTTTTGAACAAAGAGATATTACGCCAATCAAAAATATTAACAACAGTTTTAATTTTCTCAAAAATTTTTTTGCCTTCAAGATCCAATTCAACACTAGCAATTGGAAGACGTGTAGCTGAACCAGAAGACTTCAAACTATCCTCTTTGTATATTTCTGCATAAATATAAGGAATTTTTTTACCTGTTGCAGCTGAAAGTAATGCGCCCATTGGAGGAGAAGAAGCAAAATGAACAAATGCATCAAGATTATACTTTGCTTTTTGTTCTCCCGCTGTAACATTACCTCTAACAGAAGGACGTTTTTCAGCTAAATTTTGAAAAATTTCTGAATTTTTATCAACTAAATCATAACCACCATCAGGTGTTGTTAAAAAATTTACTACACCATTAGCTTTAAAACCTTTAGAAATCGATGTGATCTGTTCACCATTTTCATAGGCATTTCTCATAAAATATAAATTACCAGAATCCGCTTCTAAACCAGGGAGTTTAACATTTTGTTTAGCCCAAGCTTTTGCTTGAATTCCATCAAAATCATCATCTGTTATTCCTTCAATAGAGTCAATTATTAAACCATGAGCTAAACCTGTGGAGGGATCAGTGCAACAAATCCAACCTTTTGAACCAACATCGATATCTGCGTTAGTTCCTAGAACTGTTTGTCTTTCAACACTATCCGGGTCAGATGGAAATTCATAATCCTCAATTTGATCTTTTTCACTATAAATCCTTAATTCAGGCATTATATCTCCAACATTCATCTTATCAATAGTTGCACTTCTGGCTTTTATAGATACAATACCTGAGTAACCACCGTCGATTATACTACTTTCTTCTATATCAATATCTTTAAGACATTCATGACTAAAATCAATAGATAAACTCTTAGTTTCACTAGGATTATAATAATAGGAATAAATATTATCAGATCGAAGGTCACCTGATGGAGATTCCGCTATAAGTCTAACACGGGTCATAAGATTTCCATCAACAAGAATTTCCTTTTCAACAGATTCTGCCCATGAAGTCCCAATATATCCGGGTTGCTCAACAGTACCTGTTCTTATATCAAAAACTCCAAGTTGGTCTAAATACTGGGTTTCAACCTCCTTTGTACCTGGTACAAATTTACCAGCAGCTAAAGCAACAGGATTACCAAGAAGTTCACCAGTTTGAATAATGCCATATACTATATCTTCATCTTGTCTTATTCCATAATAATCAAAATCGATTTTTTGACCAGAAATAGGTTCATAATAATAATGACTGTCTTCAACACTTATATGATCTTCATAACTTGGCCCTTCTGTTTCAGAAGAATCATATAACACATAATATTTTTCTGAACCATCAGCTTCTTCAGGTATAATAAAAACAAGTCCACAGCTAGATATATATGTATCATCAGTATGTTTTAAATTATAAATCTGAGAATCAATCTCAACAAAACCAGATCCTGCGTCATATGCAACTCTTACAGAATGCTCTTCATCATTCTTTGCCCAACATTTTTCTTTAAATTCAACTGTTATATCAATCGGTTGAAATTTAGCATGTTTAAGACTTGTATCAATAGGGATTTCAATTTCCTGTTTACTTGATAAATCATCTATCGAAGAATTTTTTATTGTTTCCTTTGATAAACCTAAGGTTGTAAATGATGAAATTATCAAAAAAGTAAGAATTACAAATATTTTTATTTTTTCTCTCATAATTCAACAATATTATACAATTTTATATTAGTATAAATATTTTACTTACATTTATTTATATCTTTTGACCAATTTTTTACATAAAAAATAGATAAAATATTGGAATCAAGAGAAGAATAATAGCAATAATAGATGCAATCAAAGCAAATTTTCCAAGACGATACTCCTTAGGAAGCAATGTTTGGCTAAAGTAAACAACTCCAACACCATACATTATAACCCCTATTACACCAATAAACATCAAAGTAATACTAAGCATCAAAATAACAGAAAGACCCTTAAGCATCAATACAGAGATAGGTATACCTGTCATCAAAAGATAAAGCATAAAAAACATAGTAAAACGCCAATACGATGTCTTTTTAACTTTTTTATACATGTTGTTAGTGGTCTCATAAAGCATTCTTGATGCTGCTTCAAAACCAGCATAAACCGTTCCAAATAACGCAAAAACTACACTAATCTGAAACAATGGTTTTAACCATCCAGCAAGATAAGTAAAAATTACAACCTGATCCTGAATCAATTGAGCATCCTCTGGCAGCCTATGATCTGGTTGAAGATGAACCGCTCCACCGATCATATATGCAGAAGAAACTATTGCTACAATAACAAAAGCAAGAATTAAATCAACTTTAAGAGGTATGAGAAGCAATCGTGATTTTTTAATCTCAGATTTATCAGTTGAAAGATAAATAATTTTTTTATGTTTCTTTAAAGAATTCAAAAGATTCAATGAAAAAACCTCAGAATCTTTACATCCTCTGAAAATACCCCATTTTTTAACCTTTATCCAACCTATATAACCAACAAGAGTGATAATTGTAAAAGTTAAAGTACCCAGATAACCAAGCATTATTAATGGAATGGGGGTACTTGCAACACCCGGATAATCATTTATAACCCAAGTAGGATAATCTGGAAAACTAGATGGCGGAAATCCAATTTTCAAAAAATTTGGAAAAACATTAACGATATCAGGGCTGAAAGCAATAATAGAAACAATTGCACCAATACCAAGTACTGCAACAAATAAAACCTGAGTTATTTCTAAAAGGCGATACCTTCCACCAAGAACTAAAGCACCAGCAAGAACACAAAAAGAAACGCCCCACCAAAGGTAATTTCCAAAACCAATAACCCATGCAAGAGCCTGACCCAGAGTTGTAATAATAGAAGCAGTAAAAATCGGTATAAAAATAGCCATAATAATCAAAAAAAGAATATTAAGCCATCCGCCACGAGTCCGATTAGCAAAAAGATCCATAACACCAATGCCAGATATCATAGTAAAACGACAGCCGACATAGGCAATTATGTACGAACCAATATTAATTGTTATAAGCCATAAAAGTGAATAACCTGCCCATGCACCAATCTGCGGGCCAAGAATTAACTGACCTTGACCTATTGTCATTGATGCAACAATAGCACCAGGTCCAAAAAAAAGTAAATATTTCAAATATTTTTTTACTGATGGTTTTTCAGTGATGATTTTTGGTGGATTTGGAAAACTAACTTTTTCATCTATGTCATCTTTAGTCATGATTATCTATGTTTCCTTTTATTGTTTCTTATAACAAATTTTAATATATAAATATAATTAAATTATATAATATTATCCATATTATTTATACTACAGATTGAAAGATGTCGTTTTAATCTTCAAACACCAGCTCATCTTTTTCTTTTAATTCAACATCAGGGCCTTCAGGACTCATCTTTTTACGGGCTTTTTCATCATATGCTTCAACTCCGCCCGCGTCTTCAATAGCCTTTTCACCTTTTCTAATCTGTTTAAGAATACTAATATTAACTCTTTCCATAGAACCCGGTGCAAGAATACGTAAAAATTTTGAAGAACCACCAAGCATGTAAGGAATAGATTCCATCCTCATAGTAGTACCAGGTATTTCAAAAAACCAACTACCAATCGAATCCTCTCCAAAACGAGAAATCGGAATGCCCGCTGCAGCCTGACGAGGGGCACGAGGTCCAACATGAGCTACCTTCCACTCTCCATCAATAAAAACCTCACCTTCACCTTCTAGCATAAAATAACCCATTGAATCATACCATTTTTTAATCAAAGGATCCACTTCAACCATATGTTCATACCATGCCTGACTCATATTCATAGCAAAAACCTTATAACGAGCTTTTATCCCTGCTGCTCTACACAGTGCAATAAAACAAGTTATAAGATGATAACAGGTACCAGTTCCACGTCTAAAAGTCTCCTCTACAGGATTAAACGGAAGAATCTCAAGAGTAGTTTTTTCTTTTACAAAATGAAAAGCACTTTCTGCAAAATCATTATCAGATTTTTCATAAGCACCCAGTTTATTAGCTAAAGCAACAACCTCAGGTGCTCTTGGATTACAATAAAGAGTGGGTCTAAGATACTTCTCGTTAGATTTACAATATTTCATATTTTTTGTAAACTCTGGAATATCATACATTCTTTTAGGTCTAACATATCGCTCCTCATCAGATCTAATCTTTCTAAGTTTTTTTAAATCACGAGGATTAGTAGTTATTAAAAGTTTAGTCAAAGAAATAGCACCTCCCATCCAAAGTTTTATAAAAGTTTTTCGAGGGATATACTCTTTTTCTTTCATTTTTCTTAAAGTTGTCATTAAAATAAACCTCAATCTCCAATATCTGTTGAAATCATTTTTCTAACTTCTTCTGCACAACCACGCATCTCTTGTCCGGCATCTCTTTCAACCTCTGGTTCTAAAACAGGACCGGGTCTACCACATTTTGGACAATGCTCAAGAAGGCGAACACGATCGCCTGAAATAATAAAACCTGGATAACTATGAGTACTTCCATCAAGAAAAGCAAAACGACCCCATTCACCATAACCCACTGGTTTATACTCATTATCAAGAATCAAAGGATGATAATACGTGTGAGGTACATGAAGATAATGACCCTCTGGGCAATGAATCATCCAACCATTACCTTCAACCATACCATACAAATCTAAGCAATGTTCATCATTGATTCCTAAGGTATCTTTCACCATCTCTCTAAATTCTTCAACAGGCATACGTTTATGTTCATGAATTTTCCATCCTCCACCAGTTAAAACAGCTCCACGATCAGAAAAATCAAAAGTTATCTCATCTTCTTTCAACTTTTTCATAACCATATAAAGAAGCCACGGAGCACCAATTAAAGCAATTCTATCCTTTTTGTTTTTATCATGAGTATCTAACCAATCAATGATATTCTTAATTATCTTGTTATACATTCTTTTAATATACATACTAGCAATTTTTCCCTTAATCCCACCGTTCCTTCCCGTCATGCTTTGCTGTATAGTCTCAGTATTAACTTTTCGATCTAACGCTGCTTGCACATCCTTCACAGCTGAATAATAAATCTCAGCAGCACGTCCAGCAAAAATAAAGGTTTTAAAAGGATTTGGCATCAAAAGATAACCATACATATCATAATCCCAAACAGGATAGATCATAGTAACAGCACATTTAGCTGCAGCATACTCAGCAATATTATAAGTTCTCAAATCGCGAGGAATAAAAGTATGACGGCCGCTTGTTCCACTGCTATAACAAACTCTTAAACCTGCGTCATTAAAACTCTCTATTATATCATCATAGGATGGATTCTGGCCTGATATTTTTATTTTTGGAAGATCAACAGAATAAAGATTTGCAAGCCATCTAGCAAAATCTCTTCCTTCAGGATAACCTTTATAAAAATCAGATGGTAAAAGCGGTATTTTCTCTAAATCATCATGACTTTTTAAATCACTTGGTGAAAATTTTTTTTCTTTACAAAACTTTTGATAAATATCATTGTTTTTATAATGATTTTTAAATTGATATTTTATTGCATCAAATTTTAGTTCTTTAGCTTTTTTTGCAGGAACCTTATAAAGATCTTCTTGCCCATAAATTGCTTTTTCAGCAGGAGTCCAGTCTTTTTTATTTGGAATATATTTTTGTACTCTTTTGTCAAAATTTTTTATGTAATCTGAGAAAGATATCGCCAAAGTTTTTAACACCTCTCATAATTAAATTCTAAGTATTTTATATTATTATATGTTATTTATATCTTTCCTTAAACTATGATAACATATAATTGAATTATCGTAAACTGAAAACGTTATTAATAGTTTTATCGATAATTACCACAACAAAAAATAACATACAAAAAAACAACAAATGTTAAATAAAAACCATCCATCTATTTATTCGTAACAAACCACTTCAAGTCACACTGATTTTTTCCAAAGCTTTAGTAGCAGTGTGTCTAACAAAATTATTCTCATCTTTTAAAACATCAAGTAAAGGTTCAACTGCTCTCTCATCTTTAATACGACCAAGCGCATCAGCAGCATCATTTCTAACCTCCCAATAAGGATCATTTAAAGCACATATTAAAGGTTCCACAACTTCTTTACCACCAATTTTATCAAGAGCATAAACAGCAGAAATCCTAACGATATCTTCTTGGTCATTAAGAACATTTTTCAGTTGATCCAAAGCTTTTTCAGATCCTGATTTTCCAACCAAAATCGTTGCCAATGATCTAACTTTTTTATCTGAATCAATTAACAGATCATTAAGAGAATCAATATCTTCCTTTGGATGAAGTGCATTTAAAGCAGAAATCGCTTCCCTCCTTACCTCAACATCAGGGTCATCTAAAGAACTAATAAGCGGATCAATGGCTTTTTTATCACCAATCCGTTTCAGAGCTTTTGCAGAAGTAGATCTAACACGGGCAGATTCATCATTTAATCCTTCAACTAAATAATTAATACTAATAGGATCACCAATTTCACCTAAAACATAAGCTGAATAAGATCTAACTTCTTCACGATCATCCTTCAACAAGTAATCAGTTAAAGGTTCAACAATTTTAGAAGAATCTATATCCTTTAATATATCAACAGCAGAACTCCACACTTTCCAATTTTCATCATCAAGTTTACCTAAAAGAATATCAGAAACATTTTCATCCTCATAAAATCTAAGTTCCCTAACAGCACCGGCTCTTATATTCCAGTCCGGATTATCAAGATCATTTAAAACCTCATTAAAATCTCTCTTAGCAGAATCACTCATAAAATCAAACACCTACCAAACCTTATCCTTTATACTACAAACAAAGCTATTACAAAGATAAACATGATTAACAGTTAATAACTTTTTGATAAAACAAAATAATGTCTCCTTAAATTATCAATTTGTTATAAAAACTCAAAAACGTATAAATAATAAAAAATCATTAACATATACAACATAGTAGAGGATGGGATGAATTAAAAATTAACCAAGATTTAAATTATCTGGTTAAAAAAGCACTCTATAATTTCAAGCAAAAATATTAATTTTGATTAGAAGAGGATATAAAAAAATGAGCCAAAATTGTTTATTAGTAATTTCAAAAAATGAGGGTTTAAACCCCATAACCATTGCTGAACAAGGTTTAGATTCAGGAATAATAGACAAAGTCATAATATCTGATGGTTCAAACCCAGAAACTTTTCAACGTCTTAAAAAAAGAGAAGAAAAAAAAATAGAAATAATACATGAAAAAAAATATGTTGAAACCAATGAAATAGGTAAAGGAATAGGGATGCTGAATGCTGGAATAGCTGCCTTAAAACAAGACTTTGAAAAAGTAGCATTCATTGATGGCGATATATATAATCCTAATATGAGCAAATGGTTCCAATTCCTTTATGAACCACTTGATGGAAACGTAGATATTGTAAAAGCAGCCTTTTCAAGAAACCCAACAGATGCACAAATAACCAGACATATCACAAAACCACTTATAGCCATGTTTTTTCCGGCAGCATGGGAAATAAACCAGCCTATAGGCGGAGAATTATCATTAACTAAAAATGTGTTAAAAGATCTTTTCACAAAGGGAATAAAAGCACCATATGGCTGGGGAATAGACACATTCATCACCTTAAAATCTTTAATGTACGGATACAACATGGGTGAAGTTTATCTTGGTCAAAAAATGCATGGTAAAAAAAACCTATCTGGCTTACATAAAATGTTTATTCAATGTTTTCAAGAAGCCGTAAGAATGATACATTATTTTTACACACTCGATGTTAGAAAAAAAATCAATCCTATAACAAAAATATCCTCTCCTTTTAAACTAAACACCTGCTTTGATGACTGCTACATGGATATCAAAGGCGAATTCGAAAGAAGTTGTGATAACTTTAAACTAATAAAAAAGATGTATATACCTCAGGATGATTTGTTTTATCAAATAAAAAACATAAACGATTTTGATGATTTTTACAACAAAACAAAAAACATTGATATCAACGTATGGGTGGAAACACTTTATTGGTTTATTAAAAAATATTCAGAACATTTAATTGAACAATACTATCTAAGATGGAAAATAAGATCCCTTAGTTTTTGCCTTCATGAAATAAACACTGTAGATCAAGCAGAGGATACAACAGTTTTTCAGGCTAAAAAAGCAGCTCAATTCATGTATAAAATAGGTGAAGACTCTGTCATAAATGACCGGTCTAGAAAAATGTTTTTCTATAATCTAAAATAAAATTCTTTCTTTTATTTTTGTAGTTTCAGAATCGCTTCAGCGATATCTCCATCTGATTCTTCCAAAGCTTTCTCAGCTTCCTCTTTTGATACACCTGTTTGTTCAACAATAAGATTGATATCCTCTTCAGGTATTCCTTCCTCTTCTTTCTCAAATACCTCTGGCGATCCGGTGATCTGATATGTTTTTTGACCATGAGCATCCATCACTGTTACTTCAGCATCCTTAAAAACATATTCTTTGTCATCAGTCGTTATAACAATTTTTTCAACATTTTTTATCTCAGTGACTTTAATACCAAGTCTTTTCATCATCTGTTTCATTTGTCGAGGATTCATATTTCCGGGCATCATAAATCGTTTACACCTTCCACGATAGAATAATTATATTTAATTTTCGAAGAATATATAGCATATTACTCGTTTAACGTTTTTGGTATGTTACCTGGTGAGGAAATCAAAGTTATTGATATAAATTCAGAATTTTATGGTGTTCCACCATCAGTTTTAATGGAAAACGCAGGCATGGGTCTTGCTCGTTTTCTTGAAAAAAAAGAACAAAAAAATTTTTTGTTTTTCTGCGGTGTTGGAAACAATGGCGGAGATGGATTAGTTGCCTCAAGAATACTTTCAGAAAAATATAATGTAAAAGTTTTTATTGTTGGTAAAAAAACTGATATAAAAACAGATATATCTAAAAAAAATTTTGAAAAACTACAGAAAACATCTGCAAAAATTTATGATATTGACTCAAAAAACGAAATTGATAATCTTTTGGATCAAGCAGATATTATTGTTGATGCCATGCTTGGCATAGGTATCAAAGGCGAACCTCGTGAACCATATAAAACGATCATTCAAAAAATAAACAATCAAGAAAACAAAATAGTTGTATCTTGTGATATACCTACAGGTTTTCAAACATCAACTCAAGTTAAAGCTGATTACACAATCACTTTTCATGATCAAAAAAATGGTATGAACAATGAAAACTGTGGAGAAATCCATATCGTCGATATTCAAGTCCCAGAAAAAGCAAAACATTATGTTGGACCCGGTGAATTATCTGTTTATTATCCCCGTAATAAAAAAGAATCACATAAGGGAGATAATGGAAAAATACTAGTTGTTGGTGGTGGACCATTTACAGGTGCACCATATCTTACTTCAATGGCATCATTAAAAACAGGAGTTGATTTATCCTATGTTGCAGCGCCTATTTACGCTGCAGAAATTATATCAAATTTTTCTCCAAATCTAATAGTTAAGCCTTTAACAAATGAAAAAAAGCTCGTTCCCACAGATCTAGATTTAATCGAAGATTTTATTAAAAAAACTGATACAGTAGCTGTCGGACCTGGATTAGGAAGTCATCCTGAAACATTAAAAACTATTGAATATCTACTAACAAAATGTGTAAAAAACAACAAAAACTTGGTTATTGATGCAGATGCAATACAGGTAGTTGGAGAAAATCCTTTAATTATTGAAAACTCAAAAACTGTATTAACACCTCATGCTGGTGAATTCAAAAAACTTTCAGGTATAAATCTTAGTTACGATACTGATCAGAGAACACAAGAAGTAAAAAAATGGGCAAAAAAACACAATACAACAGTTTTTTTGAAAGGACCTGTTGATATTATAACAAATGGTGAACAAACAAAGTATAATGATATTCATAATCCTTCGATGACCGTAGGTGGAACTGGTGATGTATTAACAGGAATAATCGCAGCTCTTCTCTCTAAAAAAATGAACCCTTTTGATGCCTCAAGAACAGCGGCATTTATAAACGGTGAAGCAGGAAACATGGCTTTTGAAAAAAAATCATATGGAATGCTTGCTACAGAGATACTTGATGAAATTCCAAATGTTCTAAAAAAATATTTATAAAATTTTGAGGAAAAAAATGAGTTTATCCAATGTTCAACCAATAATCAATCATCCTGTTCTTCTAGCTAAGGAGAAAAAAACCATAATACTAGCAGATTTACATATTGGAATAGAAAGCGAACTAAAGGAACTAGGTGTCACTGCTGAACTTCAAACCAAGAAAATGATAAAAAGATTACAAGAAATCTGTGAAAAACACAAACCAGAACACATTATTCTAAATGGAGATATAAAACACAATATACCTGTTTCAACTTTTCAAGAAATGGTAGATGTAGAAAATTTTTTTGATGCAATAAAGGAACTTGCAAAGATACATATTATACCTGGTAACCATGACGGAAATATAGAAGATCTAATTTCTGACGGGGTAGAACTTCATAAATCAGATGGATTTGTTTTTGAAAATCTTGGTGTGATACATGGCCACAGTTGGCCATCTGAAGAAGTAATGAACTGTGATATGATAGTCATGGGTCATACACATCCCACTATAATGCTTACTGACCGACGTGGTTTCAAAAGATATGAGCCCTGTTGGATAAAAACAAGTTTTTATAAAGAAAAACTAAAAGAAAAATATCCAAAAGCGGATGATCCAAATTTGTTAATAATCCCAGCATTTAATCCATTATGTGGAGGAATAGCAATAAACCGAGAAGGAATCGTAGGGCCTTTTGGAGAAATAATAAAAGTAAATGATGCTGAAGTATTTCTGCTTGATGGAACTTCTTTAGGTAAAGTAAAAAATATTATGTAAAATCATTTTCATATTCTTTTGAATATGGAACATAACATCTATCTTCTATTTTCGTTTCATTATTATCACAGATATCGCATTCGTCGAAAGTTACTCTTGTTACTGTATAGCCTCTATCTTCTAACAAACTGATAATACTTTTATTTCCTACAAAATGAGCTGCCCCAATAGCGAAGAAAAATTGTTTATCCGGGTTTTTAGTGATATTATTAATGATTCTAGTTGTTAAATTGTTATTTCTATCACTAAGTACCTTTTTTTCGATTTTTTTGTCAAGAGGATCGTTTTTGTCAAAATCAGAATATTCTAAGTCAAGAATTGAGTTAATGTTTCCCTTAAGGTATTCTCTTTGATAAATATCAATATAATAATCTCCATTCTCTTCTATTTCATTTACATAATCTAAAGAGTCGTTTAGGAGTTTTACTTGTTCTTCGGTTGTTAGATTGTTAAAAATGTTTAATTGTTCTTCAACGGTTTCAAGACCTGATATTTCAACTGAATTTGTGGTTGCAATGTTCCAGATATATTGATCAAGAACAGGTTGATTTACATCTTCTTTATCACTATCTGAATATTGTACAACAGCACTTGCAACAGCCCACACTTTTAAAGATTTCAAGTAATTTATTTCAAACTGAGTTAGGTTTTTTTCTGTAAAAAAATTATTTAATTTTTCTATAACATTTTCAGGAATTATATTATCAACAGTTTGACCTTTTGGAAGCATGGATAACATTGTTGAATCAACAATAGTTGAATAATCCATTTTTGTTTCTGTATACACTTTATCGGAAGATAAAATCAGCTCGAAAACAATATCTGGTAATGTTAAAATTTCATCTTCTCTAATGTGAACTGTTCCATAAAGATATGATGGAATATCTCCTTCTATTTTCCATAAAAATGGGCTTGTGGTAACATTTAATTGCGTGCTAACGTTATCATCTGATGAATCGTTGTTTTCACTTTTTTTTTCTTCTTCGAAACATCCTGCAAAGCTAACTAAAATCAGTATACATACTATTAATAATATTATATTTTTTTTCATTCTAATCTCTTCCTTTTTTTGCTGGTCGATAAAAGAGATAGCCTTATATAATAATTGCTTCATAACACCAAAAAATCTTAGTTTATATTGTAGGTTTGGATAAATTATGGAGTTAGAACTGTCTGAAGGATTAAAGGATTTGCTGGTGCCTTTTTTGTTGATAGTTTTACCTTTGATTCTTATTGGTGTTGGTTTATTAGTTGAGTTTTGGAATGCATGGTATTTTATTGCAGTGATTTTTTGGTTTGCAATGGGCGTTGTGTTTCAATGTGCTGTTAGTCAATAATTTTTGTTTTTCTTTGTAAATTTTGGCAGAAAATACATATTTTAGGGTAAAATATAAATAGTATTAATAACAAAGTATTACTTAATAAGCACGTCTTATTAATTTTACCGGGGAGAGATACAAAATGTCTGATAAAGAAAAAATGTCAAAAATACAAAACTTCATTAAAAAATGGAATAAAAACTAAAAAAACAAACAAACTTTTTAATAAAACCCTGATACACCAAAACTGAAAACAAAAAATGAATATCAGACAAAACACAAAAATAACATTTTTACTAATAATTGCAGTAATATCATGGGCATGTGCATTCCCATTTATAAAAATACTACTCGAAGAACTAACATACATAAACCTAACAATAATGCGATTCACCGTAGTATGTACTTT